>JBBRMX010000062.1:0-14935 GCA_038230615.1 Thermomicrobiales bacterium
ACCGATTGCGCTCACGCGCTCTCCTGTCTTGCCCAGTGTACGGTATTCCATTGCAGTACCTCCTTGCATATGACATCAACGATCAGCCGGAACGATTGAACCGCATACGGTGCATCCTAGTTAATCCGCGCTTGCTGCCGTCATGGGGGCATAGACGCGGGCGAGCGCAGGAAGGAGGGCGCAGTACGCACGGCGGCTGTCCAGAAAACTTTGCAACCGGAACGATTCGTTCGGCGCGTGGACGCGGTCATCGGATAGACCGAAACTGAAGAAGATCAGGTCTGCGCCCAGTTCGGTCTGGTACGTCTCCGCGATGGGCAATGTACCACCCGTCCGAATCACTAGCGGCTCCTTGCCGTACAAATCGGCAAGCACCTCGCGTGCCGCACCGAGTGCCGGATGATCGGTGCTGATAGAGAACGGGCGGGCGGCACCGGGAAAGCGGCGCACGGTTGCGGATGCACCGGGCGGGCAGTATGCCCGTACATGCGCCTCAATCGCATTGAGGATCGCGCCCGGTTCCTGATCCGGCACGAGCCGACAGGTAATCTTCGCGTGCGCTTCGGCAGGCGTGACCGTTTTCAGACCTTCCCCCTCGAACCCACCCCAGATGCCGTTCAGATCGAGCGTCGGGCGACCGCCGCGCCGTTCGTTCGTTGTCCATTCTGGTTCGCCCCAGAGCGCAGGCAGATCAAACCCGGTGCGATAGCCGTCTTCGTCGAACGGCACGGCGGCGATCTCGGCGCGTTGGGCGTCGGTCAGCGGACGGACCGTCTCGTAAAAACCTTGCACGGTAACGCGCCCTGCATCGTCGTGCATCGTCGTGACGAGCCGTGCGAGGGCTTCTACCGCATTCGGCACCGCCGCACCATGTTGCCCCGAATGCACATCGGTATTCGCAGTACGAAGGTCAATCTGGCAAGCGCAGATACCCTTGCTGCTGACGGTGATCGAGGGCGTGTCGGCACTGTACATGCCGCCGTCCGCGCAGAGAGCGAAATCTGCCTCCAGCAGTTCCTTGTTTGCCTGTACGAAGCCGTGCAGATTGGGCGAACCGATCTCCTCTTCGCCCTCGAACATACACTTCAGACCGATTGGCACACTGCCATAGACCGCGATCAATGTTTCTAATGCCTTGATCGGGGCGAACATGTTGCCTTTGTCGTCTGCCGCGCCGCGTGCGTAGAGCCTCCCGTCGCGCACTGTCGGCTCGAAGGGAGGCGTCGTCCAGAGGTCGAGCGGGTCCGGTGGTTGTACATCATAATGCCCGTAGAGTACGGCAGTCGGTGCGCCCTGCGGCGCGGGGAAATGCCCATACACCACCGGGTTGCCGTCGGTCGGTAGCAGTGCGACATCCTGTGCGCCGAGGGTGCGGAGGTGCGCCGCAACCCATTCCGCCGCCCGCAACACATCGTCGTGATGATCCGGGAGGCTGCTGACACTGGGGATACGGAGAAAGTCTTTCAGTTCCTTTATATGGCGGTCATTGTGCTGCTGGAGATATGCATCGCACGCGGCGTCCATCCGTCCTGCTCCTTGCTCATGGCGAAACGGTCGAATGCGCCAACGGTAACATGCGGAGGATAACAATGGAAGACAGCACCTCGCAGGCTGATGAACCCGGCGACATGCTAAAATGCCGTCAATAGAAAAATGGAATGGAGGAAACACGATGGTGGAGCAGGCTCAATCACTTAAGCGGCGCGGGTTGATCGCGGCGGCGGCGGCACTGGCAGTCGGGGTGGCGATGAAAGAGGGAGCGGAGCCGGTCGGAGCAATACCGGTCGAGTACATGCGGCTGAATGCCCCGTCGTCTGTCGGGACAGCGGATACGGTCGTCACCGCGAGTGGTCTCGCGCTCGACAACGGCGTGACCTTCACCGCACGCGGTTCGAGCACCCCTGCCGGGTCGGGCGGCAATACGCGGTTCGTCGGGATCGCCGGGATCGGTTCGGACGGCGGCGACGGCGTGCGCGGCACGGGTGGGGATGCGGTCATCGTCGGCGGGGTGCCGTTCCTTGCCGGGACGGGCATCGCGGGGACGGGCGGCGCGTCGGTAGGTGGGCGATCTGGCATGGGCGTTTCCGGCATCTCCGCAAGTGGAACCGGGGTGTACGGCATCTCCACCACCGGGAGCGGCGTTGTTGGTACCTCTAGCACCGGAAACGGCGTTGTCGGCGGCACCGATACGAACACGGCGAGCATAGCGGGCGGCTTTTTCTATACCACTGCTAACGGCGGCTCTGCCATGATCGCGCAGTGTTTCAACAGCGGGAGCGGCGCGGCGGCATTTGTCGGGGCGGCGGCGGCAGGGAACTACGCTGCCTTCCTGACCGGGCAGGTGCAAATCGTGGGCAATCTCGCCATCAGCGGGACATTTGTGGCAACGAACACGAAATCGGCGGCAATCAAATCGGCGGACGGGACGCACCGGCTGGTCTATTGCACCGAGTCACCCGATGCGTGGCTGGAAGATGTAGGGGCAACGAAATTAGTCGGGGGCAAGGCAGACGTGAAGATAGATGCCGACTTCGCCGCCATCGTAAAGACCGACGCCTATCATGTCTTCACTTCCCCTGACGGCGACTGTAAGGGGCTGTACATCACCAACAAGACTGCGACCGGGTTCACCGTGCGGGAAATGCAGGGCGGTACATCGAGCCTTGTCTTCTCCTATCGGGTCATGGTGAAGCGCAGCGATGTGAAGGCGGAGCGGCTGGCGCGGTACGATCTGCCCAATGCCCGACTGCTCCCCGACAAAGTGCCGGATGTACCGAGGGTCGTACCGCCGAGAGCCTGAGACGCAAAAGCCCCGCCGAACTTTCGCGTCGCGGCGGGGCTTCTACGTAAGACGCAGCAGGGTTACTTTTTGAAGTAATCTGCGTTGATCTGGATGAATCGCTGCCACTCGGCAGGGACATCCGGCTCGAAGTAAATCGCCTCGACGGGGCATTCCGGGGCGCAGACGCCACAGTCAATGCATTCGTTCGGGTCAATGAAGTACATAGTGTCGTCGTCGGTGGCGTGGATGCAATCCACAGGACAGACTTCGACGCACGATGCGTCCTTTACGCCGATACACGGCTCGGTGATGATGTATGCCATGTTCCCATACCCTCCTACATTATCTCGTAATCGCATGGGTAGTGCGTTCCCCACGTAGATAGACAATAGCGGTGCAAACGCGCGGCGAGTGTAACACGCGCTCCGCGCTCCGTGCAAGACAGTCGCGCCGCGTATCGGAGATGTACACAGAGCGTTGAGCGCGTCTCGCACGGACAGCGGGCGATGAACGCGCACCTTGAGACTGGTGCACCCCTCAGAATGTTGTCGGATGGCGGGGCGGGTGATACTATTTGTATAGATTCTGCGCTGTACGTGATGTCTTTTGTATGCCATTGAGCCAATAATTAATCTGAGCGGGAGCCATAAACTAGCGGGCTGAGGCAGCGGGTGAGTAACCTGCATCGCTATGCTCGCTGGCGGGGCACCCACCTGCGTATGCAGGTTCAGAGCATCGCTGGCACACGGCAGAGCGGAATCTCTCTTTCTCAGCCTCGCGTATTGCGTACTGAGTACTGCGCGAAGGAATACTCCCGGTGATACACCACGCATCACTCCTCGAATACCGTGTGTCCCATATGCTGCAATGCGCGGTAGCCCTGTAGATGCTGTATCTGATTCATGGCGATGATACGCGGGCAGCGCGGGCAATTGTCGCACAGTTGCGAACGACACATCTGGCTGCCGACCCCACCGCCCTCAACCTCACGACCCTCGAAAATGAACAGGCGACGGTTCCTGCCGTCATGCAAGCTGCCGATGCGTTGCCGTTTTTCGGCGCGGGGCGGCTCGTACTCGTGCGCGGCTTGTTCGCGCGGTATGTACAGACCCCTGAAGGGCAGCGCGGGCGGCGCAAAGCGGCGGATTTCGATGCGCTCCTGCCCCTCGTCCCCTTCCTGCCGACGATGCCCACAACCACGACGCTGGTCTTCTGGGAATCAGTCGCGCTCAATCTTCCGGTATTGCCGGAGGTGGTGCGTGATGCGCTGTTGGCGGGGACAGTCCACGCATTCGCGTTGCCCGCCGCAACCGACCGCGATGCATGGCTGCGCTGGATACGCGACCGCGCCACCGCAGAAGGAGTGAAAATCGCTCGCCCTGCCGCCGAAGCCCTCCTCGATGCGCTCGGCACCGCCGCGACGGGAACGGCGGGCGTCCTCCGGTTGGAGAGCGAAGTGGCGAAACTGGCGACCTATGCTGCCGACAATGGCGGCGCAATCACCGCCGCGCATGTCGAGTTGCTTGTGGAGGGGGCGACAGAGACGCCAACGTTCGGGTGGCTCGACGCAGTGATTGCCGGGAATGCGCGTGACGCCGTCGCTCGCACTGAAATGTTGCTTACGGCGGGTGAGGAACCGATGCGGCTTCTTGCCTTGCTTGGCAGTCAGGTCGGGTATCTGTTGCGGGCGAAGCGGCTCGGTAACATGACCGACAATGCCGCTGCTGCTGCACTGGGCGTCGCGCCGAACCGCGCCTACCACATTCTACGAGCTGCCCGCAGCGTGGACGCCGCGAAGATCGCACGCGCCGCACAGGAAGTCGCGGCGGCAGACGAAGCAGTGAAAACCGGCGTTGCAGTCACCGATGCGGACGCGCTTGTCTGGGCGGTGTTGCAGGTTGCCCGGATCGGTGCGACCGGCCCCGCGTGGGAGCAACGAGAAGATTTGCCCTGATCTTTCGACAATCGCCTGTGGGCTAATCTGTAAGCGATGGTTCCGCAATGCGCGCTATATTGGTGCCTGCACCGCTACAACTCCACCACAGCCCTGCCGCTCCTGAAAGCAGCATCGCTGCTGCACCAACAGCGATAACCGCCCGGGTAGGCAATGCTGCGAAGAGCGGTCCTTCGTGACAGGAAACCGCCTGCTACGTGGTTGGTGACGGCTGGCAGGTCGGACACCAATGCGTGCTGCGGCCCGAGACCCGCATCTGCTGTATCGTGTCGCGTCGGCAGGTTTCGCAGGGTTGCCCGTGTCGGTGATACACTCGCAGATGGTGGAGATTGCCGCCGGGATTGCCGTAGACATCGCGGAATCCTTCGGCATCGAAGGTCGTACCGTTGTGGGCGATGCCACCCGCGATTACCCCGATGATCGCCTCAGTGAGGCGTGCAATGTCGCGGTCCGAGAGCGAACCGACGGGTGTGTGCGGGTGGATGCCGGCGCGGTGCAGCGATTCGTCTACGTAGATATTGCCGAGCCCTGCGATGCGCCGTTGGTCGAGCAATGCTGCCTTGACGACAAGTTTCGGTGAGGTGCCGAGCGCGGTGCGGACAGTCGCGGCATCGAGGAGGGGCGCGAAGGGCTCGTGGCCGAGGGGGGCGAGGCGAGCGGCGAGTGCGTCCGGAGTGAAGATCTCGACCGTACCGAAACGGCGCATATCGCTGAAACGCAACTCCATTCCGTCATCGAATACCCACGCGATCCGGTGAAAACGGTGCGGTGGGTCAGCGACGGCATTGATCGTGAGCGACCCCGTCATGCGGAGATGGACGACAAGTGCGAGGTCGTCATCGAGATCGAGGATGAGAAATTTCGCACGGCGGCGTACTGCATGGACGCTACGCCCGACGACAGCGGCGTGCCAATGTTCGCGCCACGCGTGCCAGATCGGTTCGGTATCGGGGACACGTACCGCCGTGATGCGCCGACCGGGAAGATGTGCCGCCAACCCGCGACGGACGGTTTCGACTTCGGGAAGTTCGGGCAACGGAGATTTCCTCTATTCACTCTCTGTGTCACTCTTGTGGTGGCGTGGCTGGTAGCGCAGAATACTCTCACAGTGCTCGTAGTTTACTACAGTCGGTGCGCGGTGGTGACGATGCCCCCTGCCCGCTGTGGTACATATTCTGTGTGTCCAAGTATTGACAAACTCCTGCACAGACGTACGATTGTTGAGGATGAGGGACGTGGTGGGGTCTGTAGATGAGGAGCGATGAAGCGATGAGCATACGCAATGAAACACTTGTCATCCCGCGTGAAGCACCGGTTTACGCGAGCGATGCGGTAAAAGTTGGCATCGCCAGCAGTGTCGGGCTGCAGTCGTTGCGTGTGCGGCAAGGGCGGGTCTTCACGCGTTACCTCGATATCCCCGTGTCGCTCGTAGATCGTGTCGAGCATGGCGGGGTCTGGCTGTCGCAAGCGGCGAATCAGGTTTTTACTGTCGCCCGCACGGTATCAAGCGCGACTGCGCCGGACAGCCCAAGTCAGATTCAGTCGGTTGAACACGACGATGTGCGGTCGGACATCGCCGCCGATAGCATTACCACTGTCGCCATTCCCTATCATGGTGCGGTCTACGCGCTCGGCGGTGCGAAAATCGGCATTGTGGCAGATGCGACGCGCACTGCGATGGTCGTGCGCGTCGGGATGCCCTTCCCCTATCGCATCTCGCTGCCGTTGTCACTCGTTGATCGTGTCGAGGATGAAGCGGTCTGGCTGAATGTGTCGTACGACGACGCAAAACGCATCGGTGCGGGCGTGATGTCGCCCCCCGCTACGACTGCGGACCGTGGCGAACTGGCGTCGGTCGCGGACTGACCACACATAACGAAGCCCCTCTCATTTACCTCTTTAGGGGGAGGGGTTTCGTTGTGTGATACCCTTTGCCTTATGAACGAGACCGCGCCCGCCGCCCCCGACCTCGTATCGCTCTCGGTGATCCAGCAGACATTGCTTGATTGGTATGCCCGTGTGGGGCGGGATCTGCCGTGGCGACACACCCGCGATCCCTATGCGATTCTCGTCTCCGAGATCATGTTGCAACAAACACAGGTAGACCGCGTCGTGCCGAAATGGGAGGCGTGGCTTGCGGAATTTCCCACACTCGCCGCCCTCGCGGATGCGCCGACGAGCGCGGTGATTCGCGCGTGGGCGGGGCTTGGGTACAACCGGCGGGCGGTCAATGTGCAACGGCTCGCACAGGTGGTTGTAGCAGCGCACGGCGGGCGCATCCCGGACGATGTTGCGGAGTTGCGAACCCTTCCCGGCATCGGGCCGTACACCGCAGGGGCAGTCGCTGCGTTCGCATACAATCGCTCGGTCGCGATGGTGGATGTCAATATCCGTCGTTTGCTGCACCGGCTCTTTGTCGGAGCGGAAGTGCCGGAGTACCGCATCGCGGAAGGGGCAATCTGGTCGCTCGCCCGCGCCGCAGTGCCGACGGGGAGAAGCGCGGACTGGCACCAAGCACTGATGGACCTCGGTTCGGCGATCTGCCGCCCGCGCCCGCAGTGCGATGTATGCCCGGTGCGCGATTGGTGCCGTGCCGCGCCGGAATTCGCTATCCTTCCCCCCGATGCCCCGCGCCCGACGCGCTCACAGGGGACGTGGGAGGGATCGAACCGCCAGTATCGAGGACGCATTCTTCGCGTCCTCGGCGCATTGCCGCATGGCGCGTCATTGTCGTTACCTGTGCTCGGTGCGCAGGTGCGTGCGGGATACACGGACGACGATACCGTATGGTTGCGTACACTTGTAGATGCGCTGGCGCGAGACGGATTGATACACTGCGATGAGCGCAATGGAGAGACGGCGGTCGCACTCCCCCAATGAAGCACACGCTACACAATGCGCGTACAAGATGTGGTACAAATCACTTTATAGTGCATCCCAGTGTCGAGTAGCAGGTGCAGGAGGCGGCGATGGACGTGCGGCGGTGGCGGGTTCTCGCGCAACGGGGAGCGTTTGTCTTTGTGATCGCGGTACTGTTGACCGCGTGTGGAAACAATCAGAAAGACCCCTTCGCGGGCGGGAAAGCGACGACGCTCGATAAGACGCCGTTGCGCTCAGTAACATTCGATAGCACCGGGAAAATGCTGTTCAAGACCACCGCCCCCGCGCAGGTGTACGGCGAACTGCTGAACAGTGGCGGCTATTATCAGGGACGATGCTCCTCCGGTACGGTCGAGTGGGATTTGTACCGCAGTGCCAGCCCGCAGCAGTACGCACAGAACTTCACTGATCAGGGGTTGAAGACGGATCATGTCTGCGATTTCTCGAAGCAGGCAAATATCCGCAACGGGATTGATTATCAGGTACGCATGACCGTCTATACGCCCAAGCCAGCGGACGAAATCCAGAAGATCGTCAAGGAAAAGCCCGCCGCGAACGGCGATGTGCAGGCGTTGACGAATCAGTCGGTCTACCTCGTGCCGGTACTTGGGGGTGGCGGTGCGCCGCGTGGCAAAATGGTCGTGACGTGTCTTTCCGGCTGCACGTAGATCCCGCACCCGTTCTATGTCACAGGGGCCGCCGAACCGGTGTTATCATCGGAACGGCGGCTTTGCTGTTGTAGAGGAAGCGATACGGACCGTATGAGATCATCGCGGTATAGCATCTTCGTTCTCGCCGTAAGCGTACTGGTATTCGTGCTACCGCCACCGTTGCCAGTTGGGGCGGCGGCGATCCCTTATGCGGGCGACGACGCCTTCCAGACCGTCGGCATCTCTGGTGTGGGAGCGACGATCATCGTTGATCGCGCGTACGGAACACTGGTAGACGATGCGGGGCATCTTACCCTCGGCATCATCGGTACAAGTGTCGCGCCGGTCGCGGAACTTGCGGTCGCGCCGGACGATGGGTTGCTCCCGAAAACTGGCGTGAGCGTCAACGGGGTATCGGTCTCGTCGCCGTGGTCGTATGTTCCCGGCGAGAGCGGTGTGTACCGCGTGTCGGTACCGGCGACTGCGCTGCTTTTTCCGCGCCCCGGTGACGCAAACCGCGCCCTCACGCCGCGCCCAAACGCGGTTGGGTGCGGTGCGGAGGTGGCATTGCGGTGGGTGCGGCTGACGGTGCCGGGTGCGCCGCCCGCGCTTCTCATGGCGGGCGCGGACCTCGGTTGCGGACCGACAGGACCGCAGGATGTGACCGCGACGTGGGGCGAGTGGCAGCAATGGCTGGCGCAGGACAATGTGTTATCCGTCGCCCCCCCGCGAGACGGGCATCTCTCTATTGCGGCGCAGTTGCCTGCGCTCGATGGCGGGTACGCCCAGATTCGCCGGATGTACGGGCCGGATCGCCCCGATGTCTCGCCGCGTGTCACGCTGATGGGGTACAGCATGGGTGGGTTGGTCGCACGGCAGTGGGCGGTGCAGCACCCCGGCGTTGTCACGCAGTTCGTGTCGCTTGCCGTCCCGAATGCAGGTGCAGATGCCGCGCTGAATTTCTTCACCGCATTGGTTTCCCGGTGTGCAGGAGATGCGCTGCGTGATCTCGCGCCGGACGCGGTTGCCGCATTCAACGGGCGTGCGGACCTCGCGCACTACTGGGGAGCCGAACCCGCATTCATGCACCTGACGCAGGTTGCGGCAGTGCCGCTCAGTGGCACGCTGACGGACGGGCTTGTCACGAAGGAGAGCGCACTCGCGTTGCCCTTTGCGTACACGGTTATCTGGTCGCCCGATCCGAACAGCCGCCCGCCTTCCCTGCACGGCGCGGTGCCGCACACCCGTCAGATTTACACGGGTGTGCGGGCGTGGGCGCAGTTTGCGTCTCCAGTGCGAGATGGGCGGAGCAGCGGCGGTGTAGTGCGATAACCGCGCTGCATTCTCCAGCGTCCCGCGCCCGCAGTGCAAATCGTGTTACCATATCGTTATGGCAACGACGAAACATGGGCAGCGACGTGGTAGGGATGCGCGTGCGACGCTGCTGGTGTTGTGGGAAGAGGGGACGGATGAACCACTGGTCGGATACCGCGTTTGCGCGGGAGAATGTGCAAACCCTGCTCTTCGCCATCCATGATGTGCCGTTCGTTGTGCGTTCGAATGATGCCGAAGTGATCGCGCATGTCGCACGTCTCGTGCGGCGATACAGCAGCACCGAGCCGCAATCCGCGACGGGGGTACAGCAGGTTCTTGTTGCGGTGCAGGGTACGCCTGCCCTCGATGCGAACCGGCTCAAAGATGTGCCACGGCGCGGCGCGAACAAGCAGCCGCGTGTTGCCACCGCCGATATGAATGGTGGACGTGTCATCTTTCGCCGCGATACGGGCGTGATGACCTATATTCAGCGGAATCTCTGGACAATTACGGGCGATCTGCGGGCAAATCCGAGCGAAGTAACCCGTGCGCTCGATGCGATGCTCTCACTGGCGCTCGTGGAACGAGGATACTTGACCCTCAAAGCATCTGCGGTGGTACGAGACGGCGCGGGCGTTGCGCTGATCGGCGGGCCGGACAGTGCGCGACGCACGCTGGCGGTGACATTGCTGGGGCAGGGGTTTCAGTGGGTGACGGAAGATTTGCTACTGGTGCGGGTCGTGGATGGCGCGGTTGAGATGCGCGGTCTGCCCGGTTTGCTGCGTCTCAGCCCTGCCGCGATGCTGGCGCATCCAGTCCTCGCCGCAACGCTCGATGCGGGCGCACACGCAGCCTATGCGGGGCAGACATGGCGCGAATTGCGCGAACACGATACGCGGTATGTGGTGGATGCGAGCGAGACATTCAGCACCGCAGGGATTGCGGAAGGCGGCATATTGCGGGCAATCGTCGTCCTCCGGTGGCGCAACGAGGCAGACGCGGGATCACCTATGGTAACGGACTTGCACCACGCTGATGCCGCCGAAGCATTGGCGGATGCGACGCGCTCCTTCGGGCTGTACGATCTGCGTGGTACGTTGCCGCCCGCATATAACCGGCTGCAACGCCTCGAAGAAGCAACAACGATGCGGATGGTTACGGGCGAGATCGCGCCGAGTACAATTGCGGATATGCTCGCGCACGAGCTCCGTGCCGCGCTGTTCGAGGTGCGCTAGATGACACTGCGCCCTGTCGTCGCTGCCGCGCTCGATATTGGGACGAACACCGTCGTGCTGCTCGTCGCTCGCGTCACTGGCGATCATCTCGAACCGCTCCTTCAGTACAGCGAAACCGCGCGACTCGGTGTAGGCGCAGCGGCGGACGGCACGCTCCGTGCGGAAAGCATCAACCGGGCAGTAATCGCCGCCGCCCGCTTCGCATCGGAAGCACGGGCGGCGGGCGCGACGGTGCTGCATATCGTCGGCACCGCCGCAGTGCGCGATGCACCGAACCGTGACGAAGTACTCCGCCGCATTTTTGCTGAAACGGGCGTCCCCTGCCGCGTGGCGGACGGCGAGACGGAAGCATCGCTGACATTTCTCGGCGCGACGAACGGCGAATCGCTGGCGGGTATTGTCGCTGTGGGAGACATCGGCGGCGGGAGCACGGAGCGGATCATTGCGAGAGATGGGGAAATAGAGGAACGGCTGTCGTTGCCGCTCGGATCGGGGCGGTTGACGGAGCGTGTTATCCGCAATGATCCGCCAACTGCGCTGGAAGCGACGGATGCACTGCGGGTGGCACAGGAGACGTTTCGGGCATTTCGCCCGGTGACGGCGGGGCGGTTGCTCGTTACCGGCGGGACTGCGAACGCACTCCGCGTGTTGCAGAATACAAACCTCCTCGATGCGAGCGTGTTGGATAATGCACGTGCGCGGCTCGGTGCGGAGCCTGCCGCAACGATTGCGGCACGCACAGGCATTGATGCGCCACGCATCGCGCTGCTGACGGCGGGGGCTGCTCTCGTGCGTGCACTGATCGAAACCTGCGGAGTGTCGGCGGCGACGGTGGCACACGGTGGCATCCGCGAGGGGATTTTACTGGCAGCGGCGCGGAATCTGTACGAATTCACGCTCGATGCCACAGGGTAACGGAGGGACAATGAACAGACGACGTGAGCAATTCCGCGACCGTGCGCCGGAGATATTGCGAGAGCGGTTCGAGGCGATGATGCGGCACGAACAAGGGACGCGGGCGGGCGAAGACCCCGAAGCGTTGCACGATATGCGTGTCGCATCGCGTCGGTTGCGGGCGGCAGTCGAGGCATTCTCGGTCTGTTATCGCGGCAAAGAATGGGCGCGGGTCGTGCGGCAGACCAAAGAATTGACGGGCGCACTCGGTGCAGCGCGGGACAGCGATGTGTTGATCGGATGGATAGAAGCGTATGCCCGCAGCGTGCCGCCCGATGAGTTGCCTGCGATTGAGGTCTTTGCGGAGAAACTTCGCGCCGAACGCGAGACGCACCGGGCGGAACTCGTCGTCTACCTCGATGCGCTTGTGGCGACGGGGTATACGGAGCAGTTCCCGCGTGTAGTCGCTGCGACACACTGCTAAAGGGAGGTTTGCTATGGCACGCGCCCGAAAAATCTCCGGTCTCAAACCGGGGAAATCGGTGGAGTTCAATGCACGCAAGATTGTTGCGTCGCGCACGAGAGAGTTTTTCGCCCTCTCGCCCGCTCTCGCACAGCCTACACATGTGACCGAACTGCACGATATGCGGATCGCGGCGAAACGGCTGCGATACGCGCTGGAATTATTTGCGGACGATCTCGCCCCCGCTGCTGCTGCATGTATCGAGACGATCAAAGCCTTTCAGGAGATCGTCGGGGAGATCCACGACAACGATGTGCGTGCGGATATGCTTCAGCACACGATTCAGTTGCGGGCGGCGGCGCACGGCAGAGCGGTGGCATCGTTCGCCGCTGCGGTCGGGAGCGATGAACCGATAGATACAGTGAAGCATCATCTCGCCGATCTGGTATCTGCACAGAGCAGCGAACAGATCGCACTTGCTGCTGCGGTCGCCCGGACGGTGCAGGCGCGGCAGGCGCACTATGACCACCTGCGCGATCAGTGGGCGGCGTGGGAAGCGGACGGGTTGCGCGAACAACTCGCGGCTCTCGTTACGAAACCTGTCGCGGTGCTGGCATAGGGCAGGGTCTCGGCGGCGACACTGGAAGCGGCGCGTGCGCTCGATGATCTCGACGGACTGGTGCTGAACGCGGGGCAGAGGCGATTCGGCAAGGTGGAAACATATCCCATGAGCGATTGGGCTAGGGCGATTGTGACGATGCTCACCGGTGCATTCCTCTCTGCTCGCGCAACCTCCCCATGTCTGGACGTTGGACGGTCAGCGAGCGGTAGTGACGGGCGCAAGCCGGGGCATTGGGCAGGCAATCGCAGTGGCGATGGCACGGGCGGGCGCGGAGATCGTGGCGGTGCAACGACAGGGAGGGTGCGCCGAGACGCAAGCGGCGGTGGAAGCATGGGGCAAGACCTGTACACCTGTCGGATACGATCTCGAACAGATCACGGATATCCCCGCACTTGTCGAGCAAATCGAGACGGAGTGCGGGCCCATTTCGATCCTCGTCAATGCGGCGGGGATCACGCGACGAAGCCCGCCGGAAGATTTCTCGCTCGAAGATTGGAACGCGGTACTGAATGTGAACTTGAACGCGACATGGCTGTTGGCGCAAGGGTTCGGGCGGGCAATGCTCGGTCGAGGTGGCGGAAAGATCGTCAATATCGCCTCATTGCTCTCGTTTCAGGGCGGGATCACGGTGCCTGCGTATGCAGCGAGCAAAGGCGCGGTGGCGCAACTGACCAAAGCCCTCGCCAATGACTGGGCGAAGCGCAATGTGAATGTCAACGCCATCGCACCGGGATATATTGCCACCGATATGAACACCGCGCTGCTGGCGAACGAGACGCGCAACCGCCAGATTTTGGAGCGCATCCCTGCCGGGAAATGGGGCGACGCCGCAGACATTGCAGGGGCGGCGGTCTTCCTCGCATCGCCCGCCGCCGCATATGTCCATGGCACGGTGCTGACGGTTGACGGCGGGTGGATGGGGCGGTAAACAGGTAAGGTATCCATCGCGCTGCAGCGATGTGGCATGATGCGGTTCGCAGTTCGTGATAGCGACGAAGGAGCACAACCCATGACGGTTCGGGTACTGGTCTGGTCGGAAGGGACGGCACCGAAGTTTGCATATCCGCATGACATCAATGAGGCGGTTGCAAATGCGCTGCGCTCGGACGACAACTTGCACGTTCGCACAGCAACCTTCACCGACGACGATCAGGGGATCGGTGAATCGTCGCTCGCGCAGACCGATGTGCTGGTCTGGTGGGGGCATTTGTTGCACCGCAATGTGCAGGATGTCAATGTGGAGCGCGTGCTGACCCATGTGCGGGAGCGCGGGATGGGCTTTCTCGGATTGCATTCGGCGCATATGTCGAAGCCGTTCACGCGCCTCGTCGGAGCAACTGGTTCCATCGGCGGCTGGGCGCACGAGGGGGGGCCGGAGGAATTGAAAGTGCTGCTACCCGACCACCCGGTCGCAAAGGGTGTCTTGGATCTGACGATCAATGACGAAGAGATGTACGATGAACCGCTGGATGCCGGGACGCCGGAGGCAGTCGTCTTCCATTCTACATTCCCCGGCGGGCATCAGTTTCGTAGCGGGTTGGCGTACACCGTCGGGAATGGACGTGTCTTCTACTTCCGCCCCGGTCACGAGGAAAACCCGACATTTTATCGTGCAGATGTGCAACGCATTATCCGCAATGCAGTCTATTGGGTAGGGAAGCAGTAGCGAGCAACGAGTAACTAACAAGCGGCAAACGGCGAGTATGTGATGGGGAGAACGGGTAGTTCTGTTGTAAGGGCGGGGTATTGCTCGTTCCTTGCTGCACACTGCTCGTTCAGTTGCGTTGGAAGGGGGAGCGGATATGGCAACGATGCGGACGGTACGGTTGGGGTTTATCGGTTGTGGGCGGATCAGCGCACAGCATATCAAGGCACTGGCGAATGTGCCGGGAGCGAAAATTGCAGCACTCGCCGATGTGATGCCAGAAAACATCCGGCTAACGAAAGAGGTATATCCCGCGCTTGCGGACGCGACCGAGTACGCAGATTACCGCGAGATGCTCCAGAGCGATATAGATGGCGTTCTCGTCCTCACCCCGCACGCTCTGCACTATGAACATATCCATGAAGCCCTCGCCGCGAAAAAGCATGTCCTGACCGAGAAACCGTTCGTGACACACCCCGAACAAGCACGCGAATTG
>JBBRMX010000063.1:0-14832 GCA_038230615.1 Thermomicrobiales bacterium
ACTTTGAAATCCCGCTCGGTCAGAACAGCGACACCTACGACCGCTATTTGATCCGCATCGAGGAGATGCGCCAGAGCCTGCGAATCATCGAGCAGTGCATGGCACAGATGCCGACGGACGGTCCGTTGATGGCTGACGAGCCGAAATTCGTGTTTCCGCCGCACGACTCGGTAATGTTCGAGGCGGAAGCGATGCAACGGCACTTCAAACTGGTGATCGAGGGCTTCTCCCCTCCTCCCGGCGAGGTATATGTCGGCATCGAGAACCCGAAGGGTGAACTGGGCTACTACGTTGTGTCGGACGGCACGCCCAATGCCTATCGGTTGCGGATTCGACCGCCGAGCATGATCAATCTACAAATCGTCAACAAAATTGCGGTCGGAACAATGATCGCGGACCTCATCGCTATTCTCGGCACCATTGATATGGTGCTTGGCGAAGTAGATCGCTAACACGCAAGCCTCGGAGGCACGAAGACATATGGCGAAAGACGTCACATGTACGATCAACGGCAAACTTGTGAGCGTGCCGACCGGTACGACGATCATCAATGCCGCCAAGAAACTGGGCATCACGATCACGAGTTTCTGCTACCAGCCGGACTTGCGGGCATGGGGCAGCTGCCAGATGTGCATCGTCAATGTACTCGGCAAGCGTGGCGGCACGATTATCTCCTGCGCGACCCCGGTGCGCGACGGAATGGAAGTCGCCACGCACGACGAAGTATCATACAAAGCGCGGCAGGACTTGCTCAAACTCTTTCTCGTGGATCATGCGCTGGATTGCCCGACGTGCGACGCCTCTGGCGAGTGCCAGTTGCAGGACAGCACCTACGAATATGGCGTGGCGGAAAACCCCTTCCATCGCCCGAAGCGCGTGCGCGAAGTGCAGCACTTCTCTGACCTGATTGACTTCAAGCACGACCGCTGCGTGACGTGTTCGCAGTGCATTCGTACATGCGAAGAGGTTATCGGGGCATCCGCGATCACGATGGCAAACCGTGGGTACGAGAGCACGATTATTCCCGCCTTCGGGAACTCACTCTACGACACCGATTGCACTCACTGCGGGATGTGCGTGCAAGTCTGCCCGGTCGGTGCGCTTACCGACCGACAATATGGCGAACACCCGTGGGAGATGCAGACGACGCGCTCCATTTGCGGCTTCTGCCCCGTCGGGTGTTCACTCGATGTACAAACCCGCGAGGGTGACCTGAAGCGCATTCAGGGTTCTGCTATCGAGTACGGCGTAAACCGTGGGTATACCTGCGTCAAGGGACGCTGGAGCCGCGATTACATGCAGGACGGCGACCGCCTCGAAATGCCACTCATCCGTGAGGGCGACGCTTTACGCGAAGCGACATGGGAAGAGGCTCTGACACTGATTGCGGGTAAACTCGCCGCGCACCGCGACGGTTCATTTGCCGCTCTTGCCGCACCAACACTGACAAACGAAGACCTCTTTTCGGTTGCGTCGTTCACGCGGCAGGTAATGAACAGCCGCAATGTGGATGTGGCAGGGCGGGCGGTTCACGCAGCGGGCGACCGGGCAATGATTCGCGCCCTCGGCACCGCCGCCGTAACGAACAGCAAGAGCGAGATGCTCGATGCCCGTATGTTCCTGCTCGTCGGCACGAATATGCCAGAGACACACCCTGTGCTCTCGTACGATATTCACATCCCCGTTCGCACGCGGGACGCGAAGCTCGTCATCATTTCCCCGACATGGAATAACCTGTGCGAAGTCGCGGGGGTCTGGTTACAGATACGCCCCGGCACCGAAACCGCCGCGCTGTTGGCGATGGCAAATGTTGCGGTGAGCGAGAACCTCCTCGTTGCATCGTTCCTCGATAGCCGTGTCGAGGGGTTGGACGCGTGGAAGACGAGTGTTGCAGAGATGACCCCGGAGCGTGCCGCCGAGATATGCGGTGTCCCGGCGAAAGAGATCGTCCGCGCTGCACAGATGTATGCGAAGGGCGGCTACATCCGCAACAAGGTCGCCGATACCGGCTTCTACCCGCCCTCGATGGCGTTCTTCGGTGCAGAACTGACGGCGCAACCGGGGGGCGAAGATGCCACGGCTGCCCTGCTCAATCTTGCACTCGTCACTGGCAATATCGGGCGGGCGGGGGCGGGGGTGTGGCCACTACGTGACGGCGCGAACCATCAGGGCGCGTACGATATGGACTGCGTCCCGACGGGCGACGGCGTTGCGGAAGATGCGATGCTGCCAGCAGCAGGTACGCGTATCCGGGCAATGCTTATTTCCGGCGACAACCCAGCGGGCGATGTAGACAGCGTACTGGCATATAAGAACGCCGCCGCGCTGCGGAAACTCGATTTCCTCGTCGTGCATGACACGTTTCTGACCGAGACGGCGCGGCTTGCCGATGTGGTATTGCCTGCGACGACGTGGACCGAAATGTCCGGCACGATGACGAATGTTGACCGCCATGTGCAGTTGCTCCGCCCCGCCATCCAGCCCATCGGCGAGAGCCGCCCACTGTGGGACGCGATCAACGACCTTGCGGGGTTGATGGGCGAGCAATCGAACTACACCGCAGCGGCAGAGATATTCGATGCGATCACGATGATGGTTCCTGCCTACGCGGGGTTGTCGCACCAGCGGCTGGACTGGGATAACGGCATGCAGTGGCCCGTGCCGGACGCCGATGCAACTGGCACACCGATCTTGTTCACTGATACCTTCGGCACGGCGAACGGCAAAGCGCAACTCACCGCAGTCGCGCAGCAGCAGATGACCGCGCCTGTCGGTGAAACGACCTACGGACTGGTACTGACAACCACCCGCGGGCCGGAAGCGCATCGCACCGCGACGCAGATGCGACCCGCGATCACGCTTTCCAATGTAACGCCGACGAGTGACCTTATTATGAACCCCGCTGATGCCTTGCGGCGCAAGATCGTCACGGGCGACCGCGTGCGGATCATCTCGCAGTACGGTGCGACCGAGGCGACGGTACTGGTAAGCGACCAGTCACACCCCGGCTTGGTGTATCTGGAATTCGATGTAGATGCAGTGACACCAGCCCAACCAGTGGTGCCGACGCTCGATGCGGCGTACCGTATCGGTGAACTGAAAGTCTGTGCCGTGGATGTGCAATCCGTGACGAGTGTGCGACCGGAGATGGTCGCGGCGGGAGGCGATTAAGCGCATGGTCTTCGCGGCAACACCCCTCAATACGAACAATATCCTTACGGATCAGCCGGGATGGGTGACGATGATTACCATCGTTATCCTGCTGGTGATCGCGCTGACGATGATGGCGTACATGACCTACTACGAGCGCAAGGTGATCGCCTTCATGCAGGATCGCCTCGGACCGACCCGCACTGGTCCGCGCGGATTGCTTCAACCCGCCGCAGATGGCGTGAAATTGCTGTTCAAGGAAGACATTATCCCCGTCGGGGCGGATCGTTGGGTCTTCTTCTTCGCCCCGATTGTGGTCTTCGTCACCGCGCTCACCTCATTTATGCTCCTGCCGCTCGGTGGGCGGTGGTATTTGCCGCTGACACCAAACTGGCACGTCAATCTGTTCCTTACCGATCTCAATGTGCAGTTGTTGGCGATCTTGGCACTTGGCGGCATCGGCGTCTATGGCATCATCCTCGGCGGCTATGCGTCCGGCAACCGGGTCTCGCTCATCGGCGGGTTGCGGGCTGCGGCGCAGGTGATCTCGTACGAACTGATCCTCGGCTTGGCGTTGGTGGGTATGATCCTTCTCACGGGGTCGCTCAGCCTGAACCGCATCGTCGAGTGGCAGCAACAGCATGTCTGGACCATCCTCTTCCAGCCGTTCGGTTTTCTCCTGTATCTCATCGCGGCAATCGCGGAGACGAACCGTGCGCCCTTCGATCTGCCGGAGGCGGAGAACGAACTGACGGCGGGGTTCCACACGGAGTACTCCGGTTTCCGCTTCTCGATGTTCTTCTTGGGTGAATACATCAACATGCTCGTAGTGTCGGGCGTGGCGGCGACCGTCTTCTTGGGCGGGTGGAGCGGGCCGGTATTGCCGGGTCCGATATGGTTGTTCATCAAGATGCTGCTCTTTATGTTTATCTACATCTGGTTGCGGGCAACATTGCCACGTTTCCGGTACGATCAGTTGATGGGCATCGCGTGGAAAGTCTTGCTCCCACTCACATTGTTGAATATTCTGGTGACGGCAGCGATCAAACTGATCGTGAACAGCCTGTAGGGACGCATCGAAGGAGGCATGACCCATGCCGATGTTTGACGAAGTAAAAGGTTTTGGCGTTACGCTGAAGCGGCTCTTCACGAAAGACCTGACGGTGCAGTACCCGGACGAACGCCGCGCACTCGCGGACCGTTTTCGTGGTTTGCCTGTACTGCGGGTAGACCCGGACACGCAGGAGGCGATCTGCGTCGGTTGCTCGATGTGCGAGCGCATCTGCCCGACGCAGTGTATCTCTATCGAGTTCAATGCGACGGATGAGGGCGAGCGCGATGTGGTAACGTACACGCTCGACGCAGGGCGATGTATGTACTGCGGGTTGTGCGCGAAATCCTGCCCGGTAGATGCGATTACGATGAGCAATGCATTTGAACTCAGCGTCACCTCACGGGACGGGTTGATTTACCAAAAGACGCAGCTTGCGGAAATCGGCGCGAATGCGCGGGAGTATTTCGCCCAATGAGTGGAGCAGACCTCGCGTTTATCGTCTTTGGTGGGCTGGCGGTACTGTGCAGCGTGCTGGTTGTGCTCACGCGCAACCCGATGCATAGTGCACTCTTTCTGGTGATTTCGTTCGTCAATGTGGCGGCGATTTATGTACTGCTCGGCGCGGAGTTCGTCGCGGTAACACAGATCATCGTCTACACGGGTGCCATTCTCGTCCTGTTCCTCTTCGCCGTTATGCTCGTGCGGCTGGACGATCTGCCGGAAATGTACGGCGGGCATCCAGTGCAGGCATTCGTTGGGCCAGTGCTTGGCTTTGCGCTACTGCTCGAAGTCTTGGCGGTAATCGTCACGACGGTACCACTCGGCATCGCCAGCACCGATTTCACGCCGGACGCGATTGCGGCAGTCGGCGGTAATACGCAGGCAGTCGGGCGTGCGCTCTATAGCGACTTCCTTGTACCGTTCGAGATCGCATCGCTTGTGCTGCTTGTCGGGGCGATTGGGGCAATTGTGCTGGCGAAGCCGGACGAGACACCCGCCCGCCGCCGCGAAGAAGGCGACCTGTTCACGATCTCGCTCGGTCATCCACTGGAGAGCGAAATTGCGCAGCCCAAAGCAGGCAACCGCCGCGCCCCGGTGCAGGCGATCCTCGACATGGAACGTGCGACCGAGAAAGCAGGCGAGACGATCAAGGAGCGGGAGATTTCGACCCGCCGCTAACAGGCGGAGCGATGGCGCAGGGGGGACGTGGGATGCAACCGGCACTGGAATGGTACCTCGTTTTGAGCGCGATTCTGTTCGTTACTGGCTTAATGGGCGTGCTGACGCGCCGCAATGTGCTCGTCATCTTCATGAGTGTGGAGATGATGCTCAATGCGGTGAATATTTCGCTTATCGCATTCGGGCGGGCATTGAATTCCTCCACGGGGCAAATTTTCGCGCTGTTCGTTATCACAGTAGCGGCAGCAGAGGCGGCAGTGGGGCTGGCAATTGTGATTGCGGTTGCACGGCGGCAAGATACGGTGGATGTCGGGCAGTTGGGTACATTGCGGGAATGATCCGGCTCCCTTTCCCCTTTCGTGGTCGAGAGGGACGGTTCGGGAATCGGGTTCTATGCGAGGAGTAAGAAGGGTTCAATGGAGAACTTTCTCTGGATCATCCCGGCAGCACCGCTCGCCGCGTTCATCGTCACGATTCTGTTCGGTCGGACGTACCTGAAGCAGAATTCCCACTGGTTGGGAATCATCGGTGTTGGCATCTCGTGGGTGCTGAGCATTGTGACATTCACGCAGGTATTCAGTCTCGAAAAAGGCCAAGCGTTGAACAACCGCCTGTTCACATGGATGGACACCGGGCGGTACGATTTCGACGCGCTTCAATTCAATGTCGGTATCAATCTGCGGGCAGATCATCTGACCGCGATGATGCTGCTTGTCGTGACGACGGTCGGACTGCTGGTGCATATCTACTCGACGGGCTACATGCACGGTGAAGCGGGCTACTATCGCTTCTTTTCGTACCTGCCGTTGTTCGTTTTCTCGATGCTGATGCTCGTGCTGGCGGACAATTACCTTCTGCTATTCGTCTTCTGGGAAGCAGTGGGCATGTGCTCCTACTTCCTGATCGGCTATTATTTCCGGCGCGACTCCGCGAACAATGCCGCGATGAAAGCCTTCTGGACGAACCGCGTCGGCGATGTCGGGTTCGGGCTTGGTACGATGCTCGTCTGGACGACCTTCGGCACCTTTCAGTACACCGAGGTCTTCCGGCTGCTCGAAGAAAAGACCGGCACGGGTGAGGTCGGCAAAGGGCTAATTACGGCAATCTGTCTGTTACTGTTCTGCGGTGCGGTCGGCAAGAGCGCACAATTCCCGCTCCATGTCTGGCTTCCGGACGCGATGGAAGGTCCCACACCCGTTTCCGCGCTCATCCATGCGGCTACAATGGTTACGGCGGGTATCTACCTCGTGGCGCGGTCATACCCGCTTTACGATCTCTCACCCACGGCGCGAACCGTCGTAGCGTGCGTCGGCATCTTCACCGCATTCATGGCAGCAACGATTGGTCTTGTGCAGCGCGACATCAAGCGTGTGCTGGCATACTCGACCGTCTCGCAGCTCGGTTTCATGTGTTTCGCGCTCGGCGTCGGGGCATACATCCCCGCGCTCTTTCACCTAATGACGCACGCCTTCTTCAAGGGGCTGATGTTCCTCGGTTCTGGCTCGGTCATTCATGGGATGCACGAGGAGCAAGACCTGTTCAAGATGGGTGGCTTGCGAAAGCATATGCCGATCACGGCATACACATTCCTGATTGGCGCGATTGCCATCGCGGGCGTGCCGCCGCTTGCAGGGTTCTGGTCGAAAGACGAAATCATCGCCAGCACGTGGCGGGCGGGGTATCCGTGGATCACGGTTATTGCGATATTCACGGCGGGGCTGACGGCGTTCTATATGTTCCGCCTCTATTTCCTTGCATTCGAGGGCAAGGAGCGGTTCGATCATGAGCATGTCCACCCGCACGAATCCCCTCCTGCGATGACGTGGCCGCTGATTATCCTTGCGGTACCGTCCCTCGTGATCGGTGCGCTGGTCGGCTTGCCGCCGGACGAGGGCAAGATTCACGAGTTTCTCGGTAAAGCGGTGAGCATGGATGCCCTCGAAGCCTTCCCGAAACTTTCCGAGGAGACGACCTACATCTTCTTCGCGATTTCTACGGCAGTCGCGCTGGCGGGTATCGGGCTAGCATATCTAATGTACATTCGCAAAGCTCCGAACCCGGTGACCATCGGGGAGCGGTTCCACGCACTCTGGGCGTTCCTCTGGCACAAGTGGTACTTCGACGAACTCTACAACGCGGTGTTCGTGCAGGGGACGAAAGCCCTCGGCAACGGACTGTGGATCGTGGATGTCAAAGTCGTGGACGGCTTCGTAAACGGGCTTGCCCAGACAGTCAATCGCGGTTCCGGCAGGCTGCGCCGCGTACAGACTGGTTTTGTGGCAAACTACGCGCTTGCAATCACGCTGGGCGCAGTGCTGATCGTTGGTATTTACCTGCTGACGCGCGGCAATATTATTGACCAGCTGTTCGGCTAATGCGGAGGAACACACGACGTGACTAATTTCCCGTTGCTATCGGTCCTCCTTTATCTCCCGGCAGTCGTCGCACTGGCGATGCTGTTCGTCCCGAACATGTCGGCGCAGACGGTGAAATATCTCGCCCTCGGCACCGCGATTGTCTGCTTCGTGCTCTCGCTCATCGTCGTGTTCAGCGCGACGAACAGCGCAGCGTTGCAGTGGGAAGAGAATATCAACTGGTTGCCGGACATTGGCTTGCGCTACCATCTCGGCACCGATGGTTTGAGCACCCTGTTCATTCTGTTGACGACTTTGAGCAGCATCATCGCCATCGTTGCCTCGTGGGACAGCATCACGACGAATATCAAGGCGTACTATGTTACCTTCCTGCTTCTGATGACAGGAATGCTCGGCGTCTTCACGACCTTTGATCTCGTGCTGTTCTATGTCTTCTGGGAACTGGTGCTGATCCCGATGGCCCTCATCATCGGCGTGTGGGGCAGCGCAAACCGCGTCTACTCCGCGATCAAGTTCTTCCTGTTTACGCTCGCAGGCAGTCTTCTGATGCTCGTCGGCATCGTGGTGCTGTACACCGAGTACTTCAACCGCACTGGCACGCGCACGACTGACTTGCTCCTGATTGCAAAGGAATCTCCGAACTTCTCGATGACGCTGCAATTGTGGACATTCGCGTCGTTCTTCATCGCCTTTGCGATCAAGGTGCCGATGTTTCCGGTACATACATGGCTGCCCGACGCACACGGCGACGCACCGACGCCCGGAAGTGTCATTCTCGCGGCGGTGCTGCTCAAAATGGGCGGCTACGGCATGATCCGCTTCAATCTCACGATGTTCCCGCAGGCGGCGCGTGAGTTCGCGGGACCAGTGCTCACGCTCTCGGTGATCGCCATTGTGTACGGCGCACTCGTGGCGATGGTGCAACCCGATATGAAGAAACTCGTCGCGTATTCGTCCGTGACCCATATGGGCTTCGTGACGCTCGGCATCTTTTCGTTCAACCCGCAGGGATTTCAGGGCGCGGCAATGCAGATGTTCAGCCACGGTTTGGTGACGGGCGGTCTGTTCCTCTGTGTGGGCGTGCTGTATGAGCGAGCGCACACGCGGCAAATCAGCGCGTTCGGCGGCATCGCCACATGGATGCCAAATTATGCGGGCGTCTTCATGGTTTTCATGCTCGCCTCGCTCGGTTTGCCGGGGCTGAGCGGGTTCATCGGGGAATACCTCAGTACGCTCGCCGCCTTCCGGCTCGACAACAAGCTATACGCCTCGATCACGATGTTCGTTGTCATCTTTGCGGCGGTGTACATGATGTGGATGTACAAACGGGTCATCTTCGGGGAGCCACGGGAGGAACACAAAAACTTTCCCGATCTCACACCGGTGGAGTTGTCTACGCTTGTCCCGTTGATTCTGGCGACACTGTTCGTCGGCATCTATCCGACGCCGCTGATGCACTTGCTCACACCGGTCATCAATGTGCTGCTTGCCCCGATTGTCGGGGGTGGGGGTATCGCGTCACTCCCCTGAGTGCATAACGGGATGTCCGGTCTATTCGTCGCGGCGACGCGGTCTGTGGTGTAGGGAGGAAACGGCGACATGCCGAAAAACTCGATTTTGCCCCCGGTACTTGATTATTACATGCTCATCCCGCACTTGATCGTGCTGGCGACGGCGGTGGTACTGGTCGTTCTCGATGCGATCACAAAGCGTGGCAGGAGCGCACAGGCGGGACAAACCGGTTCGGTCGTCTCGATGATCGGATACGGCGCGGCACTCGTCAGCCTCTTTTTCCTGCAAAACAACCGCGGGATCACGGGCGGTGGCGCGATCCGCTTCGATTACATGGGAATATTCTTCCTCATGGTCATGCTCGCTACCGCGTTGCTCACCGTGCTCGTCTCTGCAAACTTCGTGCAGTTGCAGGGCATGTCGCTGATCGAATACCTCGTCATCCTCTCGTTTTCGGTGCTCGGCATGATGACCGTTTCCATCGCGGGCAATCTGCTGATGGTCTTCATCGGCATCGAGCTCACGTCTATCGCCGTCTATATTCTCGCGGGTTTCTCGCGGCAGGATCGTATTTCGCACGAAGGTGCGTTGAAGTATTTCCTGCTCGGCTCCTTCGCCACGGGCATCCTGATCTACGGGATGGCGTGGACGTACGGTATCACGGGCAGTGTGAACTTCGATGCGGTCGGCGCACAGGTCGGCACGATCACGGCAGGGAATCCGTCGCTGCTCTTAGCATTGCTGTTGCTCGTTGTCGGTCTCGGTTTCAAGATCGCAGCGGTGCCGTTCCACATGTGGACGCCGGACGCCTACCATGGCGCACCGACGCCAGTGACGGCATTCATGTCGGTCGGCCCGAAAGCGGCAGGATTCGCAGCGATGCTGCGAATCCTCGTCAACGGTATGACCCCGGCCGCGAAGGACTGGGTGACGCTCATCATCATCCTTGCGGTGATTACGATGACGTTCGGCAATATCGTTGCCATCGCCCAGACGAATGTAAAGCGGATGCTCGCCTATTCCAGCATCGCGCATACGGGGTACATGCTGGTCGGGCTTGCTGCATTCCAGCTCGGCAGCGGAACACGCAACGGCTTGTCAGTGCAGGACGCCAACGGGCAGGCAATCGGTTCCCTGCTATTTTACACCTTTGCATACACGTTTATGAATATCGGCGCATTTGCCGTGCTGGTCTGGATGCAGGCACGCGGGCGCGGTACGAGTCTCGAATCCTTCCGGGGGATGTTCATCTCCGCGCCCGCGCCCGCCATCGCGATGACGATCTTTCTCGTCTCGCTCATGGGCGTGCCGCCGTTGCTTGGCTTCTTTGCCAAGTACTACATCATCGTCGCTGCGATCAATGCAAACCTGACATGGCTTGCGGTGGTAGTCGCACTGAACTCGGCAGTCTCGGCATACTTCTATTTGCGCGTCGTAGCGTTCATGTACTTCAGCAAGCCCGACCGTGAGATGATTCCGCAGCGCACGATGTGGCTCACGGTGGGGTTGATTGCGACATCGGTTGGCACCGTGTTGTTCGGCATCTTCTCCGGTCCGATCTTTCAACTGGCGCAGAAGGCTCTGCTCAACTGAGTCCCATAGCCTACACAATAACGATGGACAAAGCGGGCAGTTGCGCCCCCTTTGTCGTTGCATGTCGTAAGGCCACACACCCAGAGCAGAATTATCCGAAGATTACACGCTGTTATCGGATTATGAGCGATGTTTCTCAATTCCTTGAACGCAAATGCTTGACATTGTATGGCTGGGTGGTATACTCAGGACATAAAGGTTCCGCGGGACACCGAATTGGCCCCGCACCGAGATAAAGATACGGAGGGTATTGATATGAAGCCGATGCCGCAGTGGATGCGTTCGATGATGAATAACGATCAGTTCGAGAATTACTACGCCCGCCTGATCCGCAAGGGTGGCGAAGGTCTTCCGTCTGCCGCCGAAGCCAAGCGCGATCTTGACATGGCACGGCGCGTAATTGATCCCCGCTTCCCTCTCTAAATCCCACAACGCACATTCCGGGGGAGGCAACGGTAGGGTTACCTCCCCTTTTTGTTGCATATGTGCGTGCGTAGAACACAGAAATGCTGCGATGTTGGTCGGACATCGCAGCATTTCTGTGTTCATACAAAACGATGATCGGCCTACGTGCTACGCAAGAAAGCCGGAGTTGCCGCGCGGGTCGGGTACGAGCATCCGGGGCTGCTCGGCATACGTTTCCATGTCGCCCGTCTGGTAGATGAATGTCGCGCCGGGGCGGTTTGTGGCGGCACCGGGGCGACCGTCGCGGTCGAGTGCGACGATATTCATGCCTCCCGCGTAGTAATCATCGAGCGACTGCAAATCCACCATCGCCTCAGCAAGCGCGGCTTCGAGGCGCATCCCCATTTTCATATACAGCACCACGCTGCGGGCAGTGGCGCAGCGAATCGCCATCTCGCCCCGCCCAGTGCAGGCGGCAGCACCATAGCGGTTGTCCGCATAGTTCCCCGCCGCGATGATCGGGCTATCGCCGAGCCGTCCGGGGTATTTCCACTGCCAGCCGCTGGTAGAAACGCCGGTGGCAATATTGCCCTCCTTATCGCGGGCAATAAAGTTGACGGTGCCGGTGTTCTTGTTCGGGTTCGCCATGCGGTTGACGAGTTCGCGCACCTTTTTCTGGTATCGCACCTCGCCCACTTTTTCGGGCGGGAACTCTTCGTCGTACCACGCTTGCCATTCGGTCTTTGCCTTATCGGTAAGGAGCGCACGCTGCTCCATGCCCATCTCCGCTGCGAACCGCTCCGCACCGGGACCAACGAGCATCACATGGGGGAGTTCGTCCATAACCATGCGGGCGAGAGTGATGACATGCTCATAGTTATGTACTGCGCCGACTGCGCCTGCCGAGAGCGTCTTGCCGTCCATAATGGACGCATCGAGTTCCACCTCACCAAGCAGGTTCGGTAACCCCGCATAGCCGACACTCAGGTCATCTGGGTTCGATTCGACCGGGCGAATACCCGCTTCCAACGCATCGAGTGCGCTGCCGCCCTTCTTGAGTACATCCATTGCCGCGCCGATACCGACGCGCCCATTGCTGCTTGCCACGACGATCAAATCTGCCATGCCGTGTCACCCTCCCCTTCCGGTTAGAAATCACTCGCGGCGACTATTGTACACACACTTCACCCATCATGCGCTTGCAGCGGCACGTCATCAGCGGTACAAACGGATGTGCGGCATGATGAATCGGGAGGGACTGTGCGTGTGTGGTTCGCTGTTCGTGTAGTGGCAGTGTGCGGGTTGTTCGGGGCGGTCTGCCTGCCCGCATATCTCGCCGCCGCGCATCCAGCCGATGAGATCATCGAGCGCGACACTGTGCATGTTCGCGCCGACGGCGTCGCTATTGAAATGACGATCAGCGCAGGCGTCATCAAAGCGGGGCTTGTCTGGTCCGATGTAGACACCGACAACAACAAAGAACTCTCCCCCGCCGAGCAGGAAACCTACGGCGCATTTCTGGCGGCGGGGTACGAGATGCGTGTAGATGGTGCTGCCCTACCGATGGAATATGTCCCCGGTTCGCTCGACATAGCGACGATGTTTCGCACTTTTCAAACTCAAGCGGGCGACCCAAACGGTGCAATTGTCCGGGCGACCTTCCGGGCAGCAATCCCTCGTCCGGACGCGCCGCACGATATCACACTGCTTGTTAACCACTACAATGCATACAGCAACGACCGACCGCCGGAACTCTATCCCGTCGCGGAAGATGGCGCATCAGTCGTCGCGCAGAACACGCCGGACTTCGATTTGCGGCTGACGACTGCCCCGGCTCCCTCCGGCGCGGCTGCTACTGTTGCGCCGACTGCGCCGCCGCCCACATTACGCCCCACCAACACTCAACAGGCGCAGTGGCTCCGTGCCACGCTCGATGCCCCGGCACGTGGACCGCTCTTTGCCGTCCTCGGTTTGTTCGCTGCGGTGCTGCTCGGTGCGCTCCATGCGCTCACACCGGGGCATGGCAAGACGATGGTGGCGGCATATCTCGTCGGCAGCAAAGGGCGAGTGCGCGATGCGGTGGTGCTCGGCGGAGTCGTCACGCTGACGCACACGGGCAGCGTGATCTTGCTCGGTATCTTCACCCTGCTCTTCACACGCGCTGTCGTGCCGGATCGCGTGATTCCGTGGATCGAGTGCGTCTCCGGCGTACTGATCGCGGTGCTCGGTGCCAGCCTGCTCCGTTCTCGCCTCCGTGTCGCCCGTGCGATGCCCGCCCGCCCCCGCGTCGCAACCGCCGCGCCCGCTCTCATCGGTGCATCTCCCGGCTGGCACGCGCACGAAGACGGCATCGAGCATTCGCACGGCTTCTTCGGTGCGCATCGCCACGACGCACCGCCGGAGGGATTATCGCTGCGGTCACTCGTGCTGATGGGCATCGGCGGCGGTATCGTCCCCTGCCCCGACGCGCTGGCGATTCTGCTTGTCGCCATCGCAGTCGGCAACATTGCGTACGGGCTGGCGGTTATCTTCGGGTTCAGCATCGGGTTAGCGGTGGTTTTGATCGCGCTTGGCATCGCCATCGCCACTACCCGCGTGCTGGAACGCGGCGCAATCGGGAAAGCGACCAGTAGCCCGTGGGGACGATGGATTGCACCACTCAGTGCCGCGCTCGTGCTCGTCATCGGGTGCGCGACATTGGTACGTGCCATTCTGACGCTGCGACACTAATAATGTACGAACAGCAGTGGCGCAGGAATATTCAAGAATCCTTCGGTTTTTCGCCGATATTCGGTACAATACGTACTAAGCGGTACACCACGACGGGAGACAGACGATGCACTGGATATTGAGCGGCATTCTGGGCGTCGGGGCAGCGGTCATCCTGCTCTGCGCGGTGTTCGGGCTGATCGCGTATGCGGCGCGAGGGGCGCGTCTCGCCGCGAAGACGGGCAAAAGCCTCGTCAGGAGCCTCGACGGTCCACCGAATTTGCCACCGCCGCGCCGTCCGGTAACGCATTTGGACCAGACCGGGCAACCGCCCGAATGACTACCGGCGGGATCATCGTTGCGGCAGGGCGCGGCACACGGATGGGCGGCATGGACAAATGTGCGCTCACTATCGGCGGGCAGTCGCTGCTATCTTTCAGCGTTGCCGCGCTGGCAGAGGTTGTGGACGATCTTGTCATCGTCGTTGCGGCGGAACGTGTGGCAGAATGGCGGGCAACATGCGACGCCGAAGGGTGGCGCGGCGTCGGGGCAATCGTTGCGGGGGGCGCGGAGCGCAATGTATCGGTGCGAACGGGATTCGACGCGCTCCGTGCGCTCGCCCCCACGACCGAGATTATCGCAATCCACGACGGCGCACGCCCTCTCGTGACAGGCGATCTCGTGCGGCGATGCATTGTAGCGGCACGGACAGCGGGCGCGGCGATCCTCGCTACGCCCGTAACGGATACCGTGAAGCGGGTGCACGCGATGCAGGTGCGCGAGACACTCGACCGCTCGGCATTATGGGCGGCGCAGACCCCGCAGTGTTTCCGCACATCGCTCTTGGACGATGCC
>JBBRMX010000064.1:0-14671 GCA_038230615.1 Thermomicrobiales bacterium
GTACGGAGCCAGTCTTCGTCTGCGCTCACGAATGCCCGCGCGACGGACGCAATATATGCCGCTTTGCGTGCATTGCGAAGCGTAACGAGGAGATCGTCCGGCGATGCGGCAACGAGCGTTTCTGCGGTGGGAAACGCGCTATTGGTCGTACCATCCACGGTGATGGATGCTCCGTAGCGGGCGACAAGCGCGTCTTTCATGGCGCGTGCGACGGGCAACGGGCAACGCTGCGACAATACCGCCCAGCACGCATTTTCCCACGGTGTGGGGAACTTCACCTGATGATAGCCGTACCATGCTGCCACGACGCGGGCAAATGCGCCGTCGGTCTGCGCGATGCCATAGAACGGACGCAGATCATCGGCGGTGCTGAGATAGCACGCGATGCGATCACGCACGGCATCGCGTGCCGCATGATCGAGCGGCGTCGCGGTCATGATGCTGCACGCGAGCGATGGAACATCTGTTGTCCCGGTGCTTGTGATGTGGACGAGCGCGGCGCGATCTCCCGCCGCGAATACTTTCGCCAGCCCGGCAGTGTCGGTCGTCTGTTCACCTTCGGCGGGAGCAAAGTTACGGATAAACCGGAGCGACTGCGCGAAGTCGAACGGTGGGGCGGGAGTCAGCATCACGGTTGCGGTATGCATGTACCCTCCTGATACGAAAGGGGGCGCGGCACTGCACGCCCCACGAAAGGTGGAAAGGGGAAGGCTAAAACTTTGGTTGCAGGATTGTCAGCAATGTGCCATCGGGCGCGGGAATCGTGAATTCGTCGCCGAACGGCATGTGCGTGATGTTGCCCGTCTCGACGCCCTTTGCGCTCCATCGTGTACGCACTGTTTCCAGTTCGGTCGTGTAGAACGAGAGTTCGATGGTGCCGGGGGCGGGGCTACCGGGGCGGGACGCCGCGATGCCGAACGCGATGCCGCTGCCGACGGGCGCGTACATGCGGAAACCGGGCAAATCCTGCTCCGGCACATGCGCGAAACCGAGCGTGCCGGAGAAATATGCCGAGGCAGTATCGAGGTCGGAGACGTAGAGGAGCGCGAACGAGAGCGCGGGCATCGTGACGGCATCGGTGGTAGTGGTAGTGGTAGGCATTGGAATTCCCTCCGGATGAATCTTGCGGCACCCCGGCGGTGCTGCGTCTGCCACCATCATCGGGGAGGGGTGTGACACCAGTATGTCAGGAGCGCAGCGGCGGTTCGTGCAGATTTCGCAACATTGCCTCGGTTTCGTCGGCGAGCAACCGCCGCAGGGACTCCGGTGCGATCACGACCGCATCGCGTCCCCAACTGAGGAGCCAATGCAGTACATCACGCTCGTCGCGGGCGCGGAGCGTTACCTGTAGCCCGTCCGGTTGGTCATCGTACATGACCGCGAAGAAATATCGTGCTTCGCGCACACGGCGGGCAACGGCAGGGGCGAAGCGAACGACGATTTCGACGGGTCGCGGGTCGTCCGGGCGGATCAGGAGCGAAAAACCGTGCGGGCGGGCGAATGTTTGCGCCTGCAGCACGAGATGCTCGATCCGGTCGAGCCGGAAGTTTCGCACTGCGCCGCGTAAATGATCGTAGGCAACAAGCGTCCATGTGCCGCCGACATGCACCAACCCGTACGGGTCGGCATCGCGCTCGGTCAGTTCGCGCCCGTGATAGCGAAATCGCACCCGCATGCGGCTGACAACTGCCCGACGCAATTGGTGGAGCCGTTCGTCCGTCGTCGCATCCGGTGTGTCGAGGGCGACGAAGCGAACATGTTCGCGCACATACGCGACTTCTTCGCGCAGCCTATTCGTGAGGACGCCGGTAATTTTCCGCCCTGCTGTTTCCGCTGCCGCCCGATACTGCGCGTCGAAGTGTTTCGCCATCGTATCTGCGCCGAGCAGCAGCATCGTTGCCTCGTCAGCCGTGAACGAGAGGGGCGGGAGAAAATAGCCGTCCATCAGGGCATATCCACGTCCCGGCATCGCTACCACCGGCACGCCCGCTTCGCTTAATGCTTCCATATCCCGGTAGATCGTCCGTACGCTCGTTTCAAATGTCGCAGCGAGATCGGCGGCACGGCGGTTGCCCGCGCTCTGCAATTCGAGCACAATCGCAAGGAGGCGGTCGGTGCGGTTCATGGCACGTCGGGGAGCGGGTCGTAATTGATCGGTCTGCCTGCAAACAGGCATTCGCGGCAGGCGGGGCCGAGATCGAACTGTGAGCGACAACGGGAGCAATAGCCGCCGTGATATGCCCGCGCAAACAGGCGCGAGTCCATCGGTGCGAGGGCGGCACCGCTAGCGAGATGGCGGCACTCAGCGACGAGCAAGGCTTCCACGTCTGGTGTTAGCACCGCAGGGCGGCGCACGACGTAGAGATTGCCGGAGCGGTCGCGGATCGAGATTGTCCGCACGCCATCGAGATCATAGAAGGCTTCCAATGATGCCCGCTGTTCTTCGAGCGCGACGATGGCGGACACATACTGCAGCGACGCCTCCGCCTCCGCTTCGCTTGCGGCGATGCGCCCGACGATCCGCAAGAGGCGGGCGGTGGCGCGACGTTGCGGGTCGGGGCGTTCGTCTGTTTCCGGCAGATCACGGTCAGCCATGAATGGCCTCCCGCACCGCCCGGACGAATGCACGTACACGCACGGGGTCTTTCACTCCCGGCATCGTCTCGACCCCATTCGCCACATCCACGCCCCACGGCTGCACGCGCCGCACTGCGTCCGCGACATTGTCCGGGGTTAGCCCGCCCGCAAGCATCAAGGCTGATTGCGGGCTGCGACCGGAGAATTGCGCCGCAAGTTCCCAATCGCCGACGGTGCCGGTGCCGCCGTACTGACCGGGGACTGCGGCATCGAGGAGGACGACGAGCGGTTGCACGAACAGACCGGCGGGCAAATGGCGGGCGGCATCGCGGTACGGCTCCGCCCGCGCATCGAGGGCGGCGGCATCCTCACCGAGGAGGGGACGGAGGGTTTTAAGTGCGGGCAAGCCGATGTAGGTGAGGTCTTCCGGTGGCTCGTCGCCCGCCAATTGCACCATATCCAAGTTGCAACGGTCGGCAACTGCACGGATGTCGTCCGGCGAGGCATTGACAAACAGCCCGCAGACCGCAGGCAACAGCCCGTTCTCCGCCCGCAGTGCGGCGATGAGTCCCGCTGCTACCTCCGGTGCTATGTATCGCTTGCTGCCGGGATAGAAATTAAAGCAAAGAATGTCCGCGCCTGCGTCCGCCGCCGTTTGTGCGTCGTCCAACCGCGTCAGACCGCATATTTTCACCACTGTCATGCCGCGCCCTCAGGGTTCGGGAATGCGAGCGCACGGACTGCGGCGGCGCGGTCGGGCGCGATCATCACGGTCTCGCCGATCAGGGCGGCATCGAACCCCGCTGCCGCGAGGTGGCGCATATCAGCGGCGGTCTTGATGCCGCTGAGGGCAGCGCGGACAACACCGGGTGGCATCTGCCCTGCGAGCGATGCGGCAAGGTTGGTGTCTACGCTGAAATCGCGCAGGTCGCGCTGGTTGACGCCGATCACGTCCGCCCCTATCGCGATTGCACGCCTGAGTTCGTCCGTATTGTTCACCTCGACCAGCGCGGTCATGCCATGGTGACGAATCTCGGCATGAAGCGTCGTGAGGGTTGCATCATCGAGCGCGGCAACAATCAGCAAACAGGCATCCGCGCCCCACGCACGCGCTTCCGCGATCTGATACGGATCAACGAGGAAATCCTTTCGCAGCAGCGGCACATCGCGCCCCGCCCACTGCGCCCCGCGCCGTGCGATGGGCAGATGCGTGAGGGAACCGAGAAAGTACGGCTCGTCGGTCAGCACCGAGAGTGCCGCCGCACCGCCGCGCACATAGTCTGCCGCGATCTGTTCCGGCTGGTAGTCATCCGTGAAAATGCCTTTGCTTGGCGATGCATGTTTCAGTTCGGCGATCACGCGCACCGGTTCACCTGCGGTGCGGCGTAGCACCGCGGCGAAATCGAGCGGGGGAGGCGTGCGGGCGAGTTTCGTTTCGATCAGCCCCATCGAAACCCGCGCCTTGCGTGCCGTGATGTCGAGCCGCTTGCGTGCGAGAATCTCGTCGAGAATCGTGCCTGTCCCTGACGCCACGGTCGCCTCCTTTGCCGTTCCCCGACAGTATACTGCGAACACCGTCGGGGAGCAGCGAACATGCCTACGCCAGCAGCGGATCGGGTGCCATCTCCGGCACACCGACCGAACCGAGTGTGGCATCGAGCGCATGCATGAGGTCGGCGAGGATGTCGCGCGGGTGTTCGATCCCGACCGAGAGCCGCAGCAACCCCGGTGTGATGCCCATGCGGGCGCGTTGTTTCGGGGCTACTTCACGGTGCGACGTCATCGCGGGGCAGGTGATGAGCGTATAAACATCGCCCAGACTGGTGACGGGCAAGCAGAGCGCGAGCGCATCGAGGAAACCGTTCACATCCTCCCGTCGCTCGGTGGCGAGTTCGAACGAGACCATCCCACCCGCCCACCCGCGCCCGAAGACGCGCCGCACCGTCTCGTACTGCGGGTGCGACGGCAAACCGGGATAGACGACGGAAGCGATGCGTGGGTCTTGTGCGAGGGCGCGGGCGATGATACGCGCATTGAGATTTTGCCGCTTGAAGCGCAAGGCGAGGGTTTTCAGCCCGCGCAATGCCATATATGCCTCGTTCGCGGCGAGATTTGGGCCGAGCGTCCGCACGAGTGGGATCAACCCGTGCGCTTCGTCGCCCCTGCCGACCACGACCCCCGCCAGCACATCGGCGTGTCCGTTGAGGTATTTCGTCATGCTATGGACGACGAAATCTGCGCCCGCATCCAGACCGCGCAGCATGGGCGGCGGCGTGAAAGTTGCATCCAGTACCACTTTTGCGCCCGCCGCGTGCGCCGCCGCCGCGACTGCGGGGATATCCGTGACACGCAGGAGCGGATTCGACATCGCCTCGATCAGCACGATCTGGGGCGCGTGCTCCGCGATGGCGGCGCAGGTGGCGGCGGTATCGGTCGTGTCCACGAAGGTGGTGTCCACACCGAGCGTGCTGAGGACATTGACCAGCAGGGTGAAGGTCGCGCCGTAGAGATCACGCGCCGCGACGATGCGCGTGCCGTTCGCTGCTCCCGCCGCTAAGAGCGCGAGATGCATCGCCGACATGCCGGACGCAGTGACGACTGCGACATCGCCCCCCTCAAGCACGCGGATCGCCTCTTCCAGTGCGGTGACGGTCGGGTTGCCGTAGCGAGCGTACACATACCCCGGTTGCTGCCCCGCGAAGACTGCATCGAGCTCGGCGATTTCGTCGTACGCAAAGGCGGCGGTGCGGTAGATCGGTGTCGAGACGGGCGTAAAGTTCGGCTTCGGGCCGCGCTCTCCCGCATGAACCGCTTGGGTATCGGTCGCCCATCGTGACATATCGCGTTCGTTCGTCATGGGTTCCTCCGGGATTGCAGCGGTTGTTCACTGGCGAACAGCGTGTCTGTGCACGTATCTGTGCACATATATCTGCGCAATTGTGTGCATGGTATCACGCAGCCGTGCGTGCGAATTTGCAAAATGGGCAGGTTACGACGCGAGTGCTTGCCGGATGGCGGCGATTACCGCGCCACGCAGCATCTCCGCCTCGCGTTGCCGGATGCCGCGCAATGCATCTACGAGCGCATCGCCGCGATCCGGCAGATCGGCAGGGAGGCGGGTGAGCAGGGCATCGCGGTATGCATGGGCAGCGGCGGTGCGGGCGACACGCGCCATCTTGCCCCGCACATCGCCGAGCGCGGTGAGTACGGCGGGGTCCGCAAGCGGCGGTTGCAGTGCGTCCTGTACCTGTGCGCGGGCATCGAGGCGCGGCTTGGCGCGGTGCTGTGCGTCAATCGCCGCCTCCCACGCACTCCCGGCGCGGCGGACGCGCTCCTGACCCCATCGGAGCGCACGGTCGTATTCGTCGCCCGTTGGGGCATCCACGATGACACGCGGCACAATGAGCGGCGTCTCACTCTCCCGCCACATGCCGAGCAGAAGATGCGTGGCGAGTACGAGCAGCACCGCAGGGTCAATGAATGTGTCCACCTCGAATGCCTCATCGGTGCCTTCGACGAGATCGCGGGCGAACTGCCCGGTCGTGACGGCAGCGAGCAACGCTTTGCCGCGCACCGCGACTGGCAGCAGATGTGTGCGCTCCGGCAATTTGGGTGCGGGCATCCCCACCGGGCGCGAGCCGCGCAAAATGAGATCATTGAGTGCGCGTTGCGGGGTGAGAATGTAACCGTTCGCGGTTGCGGCGGCGGGTGCATCGAGCGCGGCTATCGCTGCCTGTGCAAGCGGGCCGCCTTCTGCGAGGATGCGGGCGGTCGTTTCGGCGGAGACCTGCGCGGCGTCCGCGACATCCAGCCCTAGTTTCGCGTCTGCACCCGCGATAAACTCGTCGTCTCCTGTCATGACAAGAAAGAGAAAGTCCGGTTGCCGCAAGCCGCGCCCGGAGCATTCGAGGGCGATCGGCGGCTCCGCACCGAACGAAACGGATGCCGCGAGCATCGCGCCGTCCGGCAACAGGTCGCCGACGAGTGTCGGGACATACGGGAGTAGGTATGCCTCCCACCCGTTGCCGAGCACGCCGCTTCCGCCGTATACGTTGGCACGATCACGCACGGCGCGGTCGAGCAGCGCACGAGCGGCGGCGATTGCGGTTGGCGAAGGATTCACGCGGCGGGTATCACTTTCATTGCGCGTACTGTATCACATCTTTCCCCTCTCGCGGGGCATTGCTACCCATCAACGGTCAACCGCTCCAGTGTTGCGACGGGACATGTGTCGCATTGCCGCGCACGGCATCGCGCATGATAGAGGGCGATCAACCCCTGTTGCAGTCGCCCGGTGCGTATCCGCAGGGTGTGCGGCAGGTTGCCCGCCAGTTGCGCAGTCATCGCGGCGGTGATCGCATTACCTGCGGTGGCGGGGAAACATTCCCACGCCCGTTCTGCCCCCGCAACAAGAAGCATATTTTCCGTTTGTAGCCCGTAGGCGAGTGCGAACGGTAGCACGATATTGATGATGATTTCGCCCGCACGATCCGCACCTATCGGGCTGGCATCGCCCATGACGAAGCGCGAGTGCGGGCGAAAGGTCTGCCGGAGGGCGCGAATGAGTGCACGCGGATCGTCGCCGCCGTCCGCAAGTGGCGCGAGACAGGCGGCGGTCAGCCCCTCACCCGCGCCGTGTGCGAGCAGTGCGGCAAACGCGAGTAATCGCCGTATGGGATGATTCGCGGGGCGCACGCGGGCGGTCTGCCAAATGGGGGCGGGCGACAGCGTTGCGGGCGCGACCCGCTGCCAGCAGGCGCGGAGATCGTCGGCACGCTGCACGAACGGTGGGAGTGGGCGGGCGTCGGTATCGAAAAAGCCGCCGGTGCCGAGCAGCAACGCGGCGGCAGTCATCTCGTGCATCGCAGCAGGCGTGGCGTACATCTGCCGTTCGAGCGTGAGCAGCGGCAGGGCGGCGGCGAGTGTCGCCATCGGGGAGCGGTTCGCGTGGTAGCCAAGCGCGTCGAGGATGCCCGCATAAAGCGTGTCGCCCGGTGGCGCGGTGGCGAATTGCGCCTCCATCGCTGCCGCTTTTGCTGCGAGGCGTGTATCTCCCGCCCGCCCGATGATGCGTGGCAGATCGTCGCCGGTGCTATCGAGATAATCCCGCGCACAGGGCGTATCCCCCAACCCGCCGAGCGCGACGGTATCGGCAGGGAAACGGTCGAGACTGCTTGCGAGCAATGGCGCGAGCACGAGTGTTGGCAACACATTTCCACGCCGCGTTCGTGCCGGTACACCGTCGTCTTCCCATACGACATGGAGGGCGACGGCGGCGTATGCGGGGTCGAGATGATGCCCGTGCGCCCGCCAATCCGAGGCGCGGCGGTGGAGTTCGACCGCGCCAGTTGTCTCCTGCCCGTCGAGCGTGAGGAGGGCGTCTGCGAAATCCGGTCCGAACCCGCCCGACCACCGCCCGCGATACCGCACTGCAATGGGTTTGCCATCGGTCGTGTGCCAGTTGCCGGAGCGAAGCCACTGTGTCTGCCAGACTTTTGCAAGCACAATTTCCGGCGGTGATGGCTCCACGATCTTCCTCCGCGTCAGCGTCGATACGGCGGGATGGTCGGGAAGGAATCCGTTTGCGGGCGCAGGGTGGAGAATGCCTCGGTGCGCCGGATGCCGGGTCCGAGGCTCCCGGAACGGCGCAACGGGCGGCGTGGCTCCCGCAGAATCCCGCCTAAGAAGACGGTGAGCAAGCCGAGCGCGAGTGCGATGACAAACAGATCGCGTAGCCCGCGCCGCTCCGCGATGAACCCGCCCGCAATCAGCGCGACGCTACAGACCGCGAGTACGCCGTTCGTGAATGCGACGCCGTCCGCGTAGGCAACGGGGGGCAGGGTATCGAGCAGTAATCCTCCCTGCGCGACGGCATTTGCGCCCATCGCCGCGCCGATACAGACGAATGCGAACAGAAACAGGCGGGCGCGTGGTTCGTCTCCCGTGAGGCGGCTTGCGATGGGGTCGAGGTCCCAGATCACCGGCAAGACGATGACCGCTGCTGCCGCCAGTGTGCGAAGCAGCGCGCCGAGTTGCAGCACCAGTTTCGTGCCGGTGAGCCGTGCGATGCTGCGCCAGAGGTACATCGAGAGGACGCGGGTAAGAGTGACCGCCACGATATAGCCGCCGACCATCGCTTCCGATGCGCGAAGGGTTTGCAGCGCGTAAACGATAAAGAACGGTTCCGCGACCGTTGCAAGGAGCGCGATGATGCGAAACAGCAGATACCGCCGGTATGCGGGCAACCGGAGTAGATCAGGTGCGGCACGCAATCCGCCGAACGGTGGGCGCGGCGCGACCGAGACGAACATCGCCCGCTCGGCGAAGAAGGGGATGAGACACGCCACCACGAGTAGCACCAGAAACGCGAGGAAGAAGAAGAAAAGATACTCGCGCGGGAACGAGGCAGCACCGTTAGTGAGAATACGGCGCATCACCAGTGCCGCGATGATCGCTGCGCCGCTCGCTGCGATTGCCCGCCAACGCACGAACCGCCCGCGTGTCTGATTGTCCGTCACACGTCCGGGTAGCCGTTCCCCCGCCAGTGCCGTAAACCCGCCAAGTACCGTGACCGCAGCATACAAACCGAAGAATGAGGTGAGCAGGGCGCGTGCGGTGCCGTCTACTTGCCCTGCGGTGATGACCGCAAGCACGCCCATCGCCAGCGCACGGACTGCTGCGCTGCCCGCCGCGAGAGGCATCGCCCGCACGCGGTTGGCGATGGTACTGCCCGCGACCGCCCCCGGCAACGCCCATGCCAGTGCCGCAACGACCGGCACGAATGCGACGAGCAGGTACGAGCCACTGACCCGCACGACGAATGCCGCAATAACGACGCTCGGCAACAGCAATGCATCCGCGAAACTGGTCAGCGCGGCGACCCCAACCCCGACGATCATGTTGCGATACTGGTCTCCGGCACGCAGCGTTGGGCGTGGCGCGAACCACCCGCGCCCGCGCCGTGGTTCGGCGGGCGCGGGGTCATCGGGCGGTGTCGGGGTACGCGGGCCGGGGATGAGTGCATCGCCCGCATACTGCGGTGGCATCGCGCCGGGTGTAGGGCGTGCGGGTGGCGTGTCGGGTAGATGCCATGCGGGTGGCGGCACCGGTGGTAGTGGCGTCTGCCCGTTTTCCTGCGGATCAGGCGACGACCGACGCTGCGGACGATTCGTTGAGCGGTCCGTCATTGCACGCCCACATCACGAATGGCAAACGATGCCAACCATGTACCCCTTCGAACGAGCCTTACTATACGTTCATCCTGAACGTACCACAAGCAGTATTCCATCATGGCACCGCGCCAAATGTGACACTCGCGGTAGCGTCGCGCCGGTTGCCTGCACGGTCAGTGGCGACCACGCCGATAGTATGCGGCCCCGTTGCGGTGCGTCCGTCCCAGATGCCAAGATAGGTATCGGGCGCGAGATCGGGGCGCGGGAGGAGTTCGCCCGCGTCAGTGCCGTCTACGACGAGCGCAACTCGTATGATGCCGCGTGCGCCGCTATCGTCCGTGACGACCGCCCGCACGGTGACAACTGGACGCGGCGTATTACCTTGCACGGGAGAGACGAGCGTGATCGTCGGTGGTGTGCGGTCATTTCCGCTCACGGCCCAGAGCAGATCGGCGGCGAGGCGATGCCCCGCATTCGCAAGGTGAATATCGCCGTACCGTGCGAGTGTCAATGTATCTTCGTTGCCGCGTACCGCATTTGCCAGTTCGACAACGACTGCGCCGGGATGTGCGGCCGCGATTTCGCGGATCGTGCCATTAAGCCGCTCCGTCCACCATGCATCGCTGCCCATTGCGGCGGGATCGCTGCCGAACGGCTCGTACACGGTCTGAATAAGCAGTGTGCCGATATGCCCGCCCGCTTGTAGCCGAGTCAGTATCGTGTCGAAGTTCGTGCGGAAGGTGCCGAGGGCGGCTTCTCGTGTTGCGGTATCGCGGTTCCGCGCCGCCAGCAGGTCGTTTCCGCCGATGCTGAGTAGCACGGTCGCAGTCGTGCCAGCGGGGAGGCGGTCGAGTTCGGCGCGAGCACGGTCAATCTGTGTGGCCTGCGCGACGCTCGGCGGTGGTGTTGGAGTGCCGTTGCCCGTCCCTGCCGGAGGGCGCGGGGTGAGCAATGTGCCACTCGTCTCGCCATACACACTGACATTCGCGGTGCGGAGATTCGGTCCGAACCGTGTCCGTGCCAAGTCGGCGAATAGCGCGAATTCGCCCCGTTCATCGGGCAAACTCGCGCCGACCCCCGCCATCAGCGAATCCCCGACGCCCAACAGGAGCGTGGAGGAATCGGCGGCGGTCGCCGGGAGTACCTGCGTTGGTATCAAGGCCAAGAAAGCAATGCACACCGCAAAAAAGCGTGCCAGCCCGGTATTCATGCGGTCTGCCCCGCCATCTGCGCGACGGCACGGGCGAGAAGGACGCGGTAGTCATCGTACGAGAGTGCGGCGGCGGCATCGGCGGGCGGGAGGAGCAGCGCGTCGCGGTCGCGGTGCCGTGCCCACTCGTCGGTTTCGTCGGCGACCGTCATGCGATACCACGATATATCGAGCAACTGCCCGCGCTGTACGCACAGATGGGAGCCGAGCGGCGCGACGATCTGCGTGCGCAGCCCGGTCTCTTCCCACACCTCGCGGATTGCGGCGTCTCCCGGTGTCTCGCCCGGTTCGAGATGCCCTTTGGGGAAGACAAGAGAGCCGTCCGCTGCCCGTCGCAGGACAATGTCTCCATCGTGAAAAACCACGCCGCCCGCCTGCTGCACCGGCATCGCGGCGAGAGTGCCGACGATGGGTGCGGGGTCAGCTGCTATCGTGCGGCGAATCTTTGCGTAGGTGTCGGGGAGCAGTTCGGGCATCACGGTGGTTTTGGCGAGGATGGGCATGAAGTTCGCATCGCCGCGCCAGCGCGGGACGAGATGCCAGTGGAGATGTTCCGCAACGCCCGCGCCCGCCACTGCCCCGATATTTAGCCCGATATTCAGCCCGTCACAATGGAGCGTCTGGGTCAACACACGCACCAGCCACGGGAGCAATTGCCCGATCTCGGCGGTTTCGCCCGCGTCGAGGGCGTCGGGTGTCGCTACCTGCCGCGACGGGACGACCAAGCAATGCCCGGTGTTGTACGGATAAAGATTCATCACCACGAATGCGCGTGTGCCGCGATAGAGGACGAGATTTTCCGTGTCGTGGGCGGGGTCGGCGGCAATCGCGGCAAAGATGCTCACACCGGGCGGGGTCGGGCGGCGTTCGCCCCCAACATAGTCCATGCGCCACGGTGTCCAGAGCCGCTCGGTGTCGTTGGTATCGGAGAAAGACATCATGTCCCTATCGCTTCGTGCTATCCGCTCCACCTGTCGGACAAGTGTATCATGGCGGGCGGGAAGATACCGACATCGCCGCCCGCCGCGCACACTTTTGCATACCGTACCGTGCGAATACCATGTACGTACGGAGAGGTGATTATGGTATACTCACCCGCAGGCTGACGGGGAAGTACGCGGGGGGTGACACGGAGTTGGCGGTAGTAGAACGCGAGCGTACCGGGTCCTTCTTTGCGCCGCCGCGCACCGTCGCCCCGCGCTGGCATCGCCCCGCGATGACCGTCGCGCAGGTGGTACTGGAAGCGATCTGCATCCTGTGCGCGTTCGGTGCGGCATACTGGGCGCGGTATGAGCGCGAATTGGGCGGCGCAGTGGAGGCATTCAACCGCCAGCCGATCACGGTATATACCTCGTATGCCCTCCTGCTAACTGCGGCAATTCTCGTTGCGTGCGGGGTACGGGGGCTGTACCGCCTGCCACGCGGCACAACCTTCGTCAGTGAAGGGGCGATGGTTGCAGGCGCGGTAACGGTTGCCAACGCCGCAGTGCTCGTCGTCGTCTTCCTCAGCCCCGATCTCGTCAGTTCGCGCCTGTTCGTGATTTTCGCGTGGATGGCAATTATTGCTGCGCTTGTGCTGGAGCGCGGGATATTGCGCGTCGTGCGCGACCAACTCTGGCAGCGTGGCATCGGCGTAGATCGTGCACTTGTCGTTGGTATGGGGCAGGCGGCGGAACGCATGATGAGCTACATCGCCGCCCGCAACGATTTAGGGTTGTATCTCGTCGGGTTTGTGGACGAATCCGCCGCACCGGAAGACTGGATTATCGCCACCAGCCAGAAAATCATTCACCCTGTCTACCTCGGCACGCCAGACGACTTGCCCGATGTCATCCGGCGCGAGGGGGTGTCGGAAGTCATCATTGCGCTCCCGCCGCAGGCGCACGAGCAGATCGCACAGGTGATTGCCACGTGCCGCATGACCGATGTGCATTTCCAACTGGTGCCTGATGTGTTCGAGTTGTCTCTTGGGCGCGTGGAGATCAACGAATTGAACGGCGTCCCGCTGTTGGCAATGCGGAAGCGACGCATCAGCGGCTGGAATCTCGGTGTGAAGCGCGTCGTGGATGTCGTCGGTGCGATCGCTGCGCTGGCGATCCTCGGCATCCCGATGCTGCTCATTGCGCTGGCTATCCGGCTAGATACTCGCGGCCCTGCGATCATCAAGCAAATCCGGGCGGGCAAGGATAGCAAACCGTTTACATGCTACAAATTCCGCTCGATGGTCCATAATGCTGCCGCATTGCAGGCGGATATGGTGGCGCAATCGAGCGTCGAGCCAACATTGGTAAAATTCAAGAACGACAAACGCCGTACGCGGGTCGGTCGGGTGCTTCGCAAGACAAGCCTCGATGAATTGCCGCAACTCTTTAATGTGCTGATCGGCAAGATGAGCCTCGTCGGACCGCGTCCGCAAGTGATGGCGGAGGTGGCGCATTATGAGCCGTGGCACCGCCAACGGCTCACAGTGACGCCGGGGATGACGGGTATCTGGCAGGTAGCGGGACGCAGCGATCTGACCTTCGACGAGATGGTGCGCCTCGATATTTACTACGCCGAGCACTGGTCGGTACGTCTCGATCTGGAAATCCTCCTGCGGACAATTCCGGCAGTTCTCACGCAGCGCGGCGCATACTAGGCGGAACTGAACACGGAGTGATTTGTCACCGATGTCCATACCCCACCCGCAATCCCCCCAGAACCTGCGACAAACGATCAGCCACGCTGATGCCGATACTCCGCAATACTCACTCGCGTTGGTGCACGACTATCTGAATCAGCAGGGCGGCGCGGAGCAGGTCGTGGAGCAATTGATGCGGCTCTACCCCGATGCACCGCTCTACACGAGCATCTACGACCGTGCAAGAATGCCTCCCGCGTATCGGGCGTGGGATATTCGCACCTCATTTATGCAGCACTTGCCCGGCGTCCAGCGGCGTCATCAGGTGTATTTGCCGCTCTATCCGCTGGCGATGCGGTCGTTCGATCTCTCCGCTTACAACCTCATCGTGAGTTCTTCGAGTGCGTGGGGCAAGGGCGTGCGCGTGCCGCCGGGAGCATTACACATCTGCTACTGCCATGCACCGATGCGCTTCGCGTGGGATACCACCACGTATATGGAGCGCGAAGGCGCGAACCGGGGCATCAAAGGTGCGGCGGTTGCGGCGGGATTGCGCCCGGTGCTGGCGGCACTGCGGGCGTGGGACCTCGGCACGGTCGCCCGCGTGGACCATTTCGTCGCCAACTCGCGCACCGTTGCTGCCCGGATCGCGCACATCTACGGGCGCGATGCCACGGTGATCTATCCACCCGTCGAAACTGCCCACTATGCCGCGCCGCCCGATGTGCCGGACGAACCGGAGCCGTTTTTCTTCGTAGTCAGCCGCCTTGTGCCGTACAAACGGCTCGAACTTGCGATCGAGGCGGCGAACGCGCTCGGAGTGCGACTCGAAATCGCGGGAGCGGGGCGCGACCGCGCACGCTTGGAAACTCTTGCGGGGCAGACGGTGCAGTTTCTTGGCCGTATCTCGGACGACGAAAAACGCCAGAAATACGCCCGCTGCATTGCGACGATCTTTCCGGCGGAGGACGATTTCGGCATCGCGCAGGTGGAGGCACAAGCAGCGGGGCGTCCCGTTGTCGCGTACGGGCGTGGCGGCGCGACCGAGAGCGTGCGAGACGGTGAAACGGGCATATTATTTGCCGCGCAGAC
>JBBRMX010000065.1:0-14426 GCA_038230615.1 Thermomicrobiales bacterium
GACGGGCGCAGGCGATTGCTTCGCGGGGGCGTTCGCTGCTGCCCTCGCCGCCGGGACGCCCCCCGCCGCTGCCGCCCGCCGCGCCGCTGCCGCCGCCAGTTTCAGCACCACCGTTCCCGGTGCCACCCCCGGTATGCCGACAACTGCACAACTGGATGCATTTATCCGCTGATGACGTACATGTGACAGCATAGTGCGGAGATGGCCAACGCGCGAGCGTGCAACAACGAATCGTGGGGATGATCGCGCACCCGCATTAGCACCTCGCACGTACTCGTCAGACCCCTTCGACGACGATCATGCGCCCGGTGCTGTAGCGGTGGCGTAGGTCTTTCGCCTCGGCATATTCGGCGGAGTTATACCATTCCAATGCCCGCGCCACGCTCTCGAAGCGGGTGACGACGACGCGCTTCGGGTCCCAATCGCCTTCCAGCGATACAATCGCGCCGCCGCGCACCACGAATTCGCCGCCATACGCCGCGAGCGATGCCGGGACGAGTTTGCGGTAGTCCTCGTAGCCAACGGGGTCGGTCACTTCGATCTCGGTGATGATATACCCTGCCATGTGCGTACCTGCTTTCTTGTGTAGATGCCTACGCGACGCCCTCGACTGCGACCATGCGCCCGGTGCTGTAGCGATGGCGCAATGCCTTCGCTTCGGCGTATTCGGGGGAGTGATACCACGCCGTCGCTCGCTCCATGCTGTCGAAGCGGAGGATGACGATGCGCCCCTCCCACTCTCCCTCAAGATGCTCCGTCGCACCGCCGCGTGCGATGAATTCGCCGCCGTACACTGCGAGGGAGGCGGGGACTTTCTGCACATACTCGACGTACCCGACCGGGTCTGCGACCTTGACTTCCACCACGATATACGCTGCCATATTCAGTGTGTTCCTTTCGCGTTCCTTCGCTATTTCTTCGCCGGGAAGGGCGCGACGAGCGAGCCATCATCGCGTACCGCAATAGATGCAACGATTTGCCCGACATACTTCACGAGATAGTTATTGAACCCGATGAGAAAGCCATCGTCCGGCGCAGTCACATCGCCCCCCGCGATCTCCCGCCCCCAGAGGTCATGCATATGTGCCAGCGTCTGACCTTTCGTGAAGAGGTCGCCCATCTGCAGTAGCGGCGCGTAGAACCCGGTCACACGGGTGCGGGCGCGGTCGTCGCGCTTCGTTGGGAAGCCGGGATCAGGAACGCGGATACCCACAGGCGGGCGGATTTCGCCTTCCACCATCCCTGCCCACACCAGCGTATTCTCGATGCCGCGTACCGCTGCCTCCACCGCAGGCCAGTCCACCCCGATGCCCATACCCAGTTCGAGCGTCAGCGCGGGGATGCCCGCTTCGTTCACCGCTGCGCCCGCTACCGAGCGATGGAGTTGCTTGCGGACATATTCCGCAGGTGTCGCCTCGTTCACGACGACTAGCCCGAACGCCCGCGCCATCCCATCGAGCCGATCCGCGAGGGCTTCGGCACGCGGTTTGTCGCCGTCGCCGTCGTATAACACGCGGTCGCGGATCGTGAACGGCACGGTGCCGATGTTAGCATTGTGCAGATCGAGCAGCATATCCGCGCTCGGCTTAATGTGGCTCCAGATGGTCGTTGCCATCGCCTCGTAAACACTGGGCGGGTCGCCCGGTTCGTCGTTGCCGTCGTGCGTACGGAGCGGGTAGGTGCGGTTCGGGTCCGTCGGGTCGTACGACGCCGTGCGCGTTCCCGTCCGCAATCCCGACGGATTGAGCGATGGTATCGCCACCACTGTGCCGCGCAATCGCTCCGGCAGCGCGGCGATCATCGTGCGATGGATGGCGGGGATGCCCGCGTATTCGGGGCCGTGGATATTCGCCGTCAGCCAGAGCGTCGGGCCGTCCTCCGCCCCCTGCGCGATGATGACAGGCAACCGCTCCGGCACCCCGTTCGGCAGTTCCATCAGATCGAGATACCCGTACGTCAGTTCGCCCGGTTTTGCCTCTGCCGTCCCGACAATCAATCCGCGTGCGCTCGGCATGGTTCGCGTCTCCTTTCGTGTGCGGGCAGCATACGGCAGCAGGGCGTGGGGGGCAACGCGCCTACCCGCTCGCCTCGGTGGTATACTTGGTGCAGTTTCCCGGTGGGCGTCCGACGCTCAGCCGGGCGTTCGGTTTGCGTGTACGGAAGGGATATCGCCGCGTGTCGCTCGTTGATCTTCTGCCCCTCCTGCCCGACCAGCCGTGGTTCTCCTATGTGCTCAAGCGGCTCGCTGCCGACGAGCGCGAGCCGGTCTCGCTGCCGGAATTGTCCGTCGCCGCCCGCCCCTACATCGAAGCCGCAATCGCTACGCTGACCGGGCGCACGACGCTCGTGATCTGTTCCCGTCCCGAACGCGCGAGCGAGGTCGCGGACGCCATCGCCGCCTATCTCCCGCCGGACGCCCCACGGCCGCTCTTGTGGCTCGCGCCCGACGCGTTACCGTACGAAGTCCTCCCACGAGATGCGGTCACCGCCGCGCCGCGTCTCAATATTCTCCATCTGCTGACGCAGGCACACAATCCGAAGCGCAATCTCGCACCGCTCGTCGTCACGGCGGCGAACGGCATCATGCGCCCCGTCATGCCGATAGACGAACTGCGGTTACACACCACCGTACTGCGCGTCGGCGGGCGGTTCAATGAGCGGGCGCGGCTTACCGAGTGGATCGGGTGGGGATACACGAGCGAACTGACCGTCGAGCAACCGGGGCAACTCGCCCGTCGGGGCGGCATCATAGACATCTATCCGCCGACGCTCGACGGCCCTGTACGGATCGAACTGTTCGGCGACGAGATCGAAAGCATCCGCCGCTTCGACGCCGCAACGCAACGTTCGCTCGGCCCGCTGCGCGAGGTCGCCATTATCCCGCCGAGCGAACTTCCACCGTGGCGGGCGCAGGCGGCATACGAGCGACTGCGCGACCTCGATCTCGCCGGCTTACGCCCGGAGATCATCGCGGAATGGGAGCGCAACCTCGCCACACTAGAAAGTGGCGATGTACCTGCTCTCGCGGAAGGCCCGCTGACGCCCTACTTCCTGCCTGAAATGCGGACGATCATTGATGCCCTCCCGCCCGATGCCGTCGTCATTCTCGATGAGCCGGGGGCGGTGCGTCTCGCCGTCGGGCAACTCACCGCGCAGGCGGAAGAACTCTGCGAACAATTCACGCAGGGCGGCGAATTGCCCCGCACCCTCCTCCAGCCCTATCTCGGTTGGGACACGTTGCGCGAACGCTTCGCCACCCGCGCCCGCCTTGACATCGGTGCGGACGACGAAACCCCCGATACCGACGGCGAAACGCTCGCGGGCGATGTCCTCGGCTTCGGGGCAGCACCCGGTTTCGGCGGGCGGCTCGACCGCCTCGTAGATGTGGTGCGCGAGGCAACGGGGCGTGGCACGCGCATCGTGATCGCCACCGAGCAGGACGAGCGGCTACGCGAGGTACTGACTGACGCCGACCTGTACCCCGCCACCCGCACGAACCCACCCGCGCCCGCACCGGGCGAACCGCCCCTTGCCCACCGCCGCCCGCCCGCCGCAGGCACTATCGAACTGCTGCACGACGCCCTTCCTTCCGGCTGGCAGAACGACGAGTTGCACACCATCCTCATCACCGACCGCGAGTTGTTCGGTATCCGCCAGACTGCCCGCCGCCCCGCCCGCCGCTCCAACCGCGCCGCCCGCTCGTTCATTACCGGGCTGGCGGAGGGGCAATTTGTCGTCCATATCGAGCACGGTGTCGGCATTTATCGCGGTCTTGTCACGCTCACGACAAGTGGTGCGGAGCGCGAATACCTCTTTATCGAATACGCGGGCGAAGACCGGCTCTACGTCCCTGTGGATCAGACCGACCGCGTTGCGCCCTATCAGTCGGGCGGCAACGACCCGACAATCCACAAACTCGGCGGCGGCGAGTGGGCGCGGACGAAAGGCCGCGTCCGCAAGGCGGTTCTCGATCTTGCAGACGATCTCGTCAAACTTTACGCCAAGCGCGAGACAGTCACCCGTCCCTCGTACGGCGAGGATTCGCCGTGGGATCACGCCCTTGAAAACTCTTTTCCCTTCGAGGAGACCGCCGACCAGCACCGCGCCATCGCCGAAGTGAAAGATAATCTCGAAGGCGAGGAGCCGATGGATCGCCTTCTTGTGGGCGATGTCGGTTTCGGCAAGACCGAAGTCGCGCTCCGGGCAGCATTCAAGGTCGTCAACGCGGGTAGGCAAGTCGCGGTCCTTGTCCCGACGACAGTGCTGGCGTTGCAGCATTACCAGACCTTCAAGCAGCGTCTCGCCGCCTTCCCCGTGCGCGTCGAGATGCTTTCCCGGCTCCGGGGCACGAAAGAAAACGATGTCACCGTGCGCGACCTGCGCGAGGGGCAGGTAGATATCGTCATCGGCACGCATCGCCTCCTGCAAAAAGACATTGCCTTCAAGAATCTCGGTATGATCGTTGTAGACGAAGAACAGCGGTTCGGTGTGCGACACAAAGAGCGGTTCAAGCAACTCCGCGCCGAAGTGGATGTGCTCACCCTGAGCGCGACCCCGATTCCGCGCACCCTCCATCTCGCTCTCATCGGGGTGCGCGATTTGTCTCTCATCCAGACCCCGCCAAACGAGCGGCTACCCGTCCGCACCTTCGTCACGCCCTACACCGACGGCATCGTGCGCGAAGTCATCTTGCGTGAGATGGATCGCGGCGGGCAAATATTCTTCGTCCATAACCGCGTGCAGAGCATCCCGCACCTCTACAAACGGCTCACCGATCTCGTGCCGGAAGCCCGCATCGGTATCGGTCACGGGCAGATGGAGCAGGGTGCACTCGAAAAGGTGATGCTCGCTTTCGTCCGGCGCGACTACGATGTGCTGCTCTGCACGACGATTATCGAGAGCGGTCTCGACATCCCCAACGCAAACACCCTGATCGTGGACGAGGCGACCAATTACGGTCTGACGCAGTTGTACCAATTGCGCGGGCGCGTCGGGCGTTCTACCGTCCGCGCCTACGCCTACTTCCTCTACGACCAGACCCGCCCGATGACCGCCGAGGCGCAGGAACGCCTCGAAGCAATTCAAGAGGCGACCGACCTCGGTGCGGGCTTCCAGTTGGCGATGCGCGATCTCGAAATTCGCGGCGCGGGCAATATGCTCGGCGCGGAGCAGAGCGGGCATATCGCATCCGTCGGCTTCGACTTTTACACCCGGATGCTGCAAAACGCGATTGACGAGGTGCGAACGGGCGAAGCCAAACCCGAAGAACGCCCCGTCACGCTCAATCTGCCTGTTGCGGCGTCCCTCCCCGTGGACTACGTGCCGGATGACGCCCTCCGCATCACTCTCTATCGCCGCATCGCCGATCTCGCCAATGTCTCCGCAGTGGACGACATGACGCGGGAACTTGCCGACCGCTTCGGCGCGGTACCGGAGCCGGTGCAGGGGTTGCTCGATCTCGTCCGCTGGAAAATCCGCGCCCGTGATGTCGGCGTCGAGACCATCTCGCAGATCGAACACGAGATCGTCGTGCGCCCCGTCCCCACCGCACGGCTGAGTCAAAGCCGCTTGCTGCGTCGCTTCGGGCGCGAAATCCGTTTCACACCCAACACCGTGCGCCTCAATGTGCGCCACATCCCGGACTGGCGTGCAGCCCTCGACGCCGTCCTTACCGAGATCGAATCCACCGCCGCCACCTTCGCGCCCCTCTTGCAGACGGCAGATTAGCGCGACACGAGGATGTTCGATCTCCCTATTGACCCGCACGCTTTCCGGGCGAGGTCACACACCGTTGTCGCCTCGCCTCCTCGCCATTTTGTACGTTGTTCCATCTGTCGAATCTACACCGCGCTCGGCGTTAGTACGATCTCGCGCCCCTCGGCGGCGGAGCGATATACCGCGTCGAGGATGCGGAGGATTTCCAACCCCTGATCTACTGTCGCAATTGGTTCGCGGTTTTCACGCACACATTCCACAAAATGCGCCGTCTCGTTGGCAAAGGAGGTCAGTAGCAAATCTTCCGCGCTGCGTGCGAGGTTCGTCGGCACTGCATTGACCTGCTCGGCCGCCAGCGTTGTGAATATCTGGAACGGCGCGGTCATCGTGTACGCGCCGGTGGGCGATGTCGCGCCCCGCTCGTACTTCGCCCCGCCCTGCGTTCCCATCAGTTCCGTGTAAATCAGTTCGCGCTCGATGTACGACATCCACGAGGTTTCGAGCATGATCGTCGCGCCATTGTCGAGGTGAATCATGCCGCTGCCGAGGTCTTCCACATTGATCGCGCCGAGTGTCTTGCTCATCTCATTGGCGAGATGATGATACACCGCGCCGCTTACGCGCACCGCCTTCGGGTTGCCCATCAGCCAGAGCGTCAAGTCGAGCATATGCACGCCGAGGTCTATCAGCGGGCCGCCGCCGCTGCGCTCCTTGTCCGTAAACCACCCGCGCACAATACCCGCCCACCGCCGCCGTAACCACCCCGCTCGCGCATAGTAGATGTCGCCCAGTTGCCCGCTCTCCACGATGCGCTTCAAGGCTTGCATTTCGACGCGAAACCGGTTGTTGAGTGCCAACATGAAAATCCGGTCGTGCGCGTGAACCGTCGCAGTCAGCCGTTCGCCCTCCGCGAGCGTATTCGCCAGTGGCTTCTCACACAACACATGCTTGCCCGCCTCGATTGCCGCAATACTCACCTCGGAGTGCAGCCAGTTCGGGAGGCAAATACTCACCGCGTCAATGTCTGGGCGGGCAAGCAACGCACGATAATCGCTCAGCGCGTCCGGGATGCCAAAATTCGCCTGCGTACTTTCCAAGAGCGGTGCCGATACATCGCAGATCGCCACGAGACGGGCGTGCGGGTCCTTCAAGTACCCCTCGATATGCCGCTGACCGGGCCACCCAAGCCCGATCACGGCGACGTTTACCTGGTCGTTCGCTCCCACGCCCATGCTTTGCCTCCGCAACATCGTGTTCATAGTATTCAACGAAAGGAGCGTGTACCGCCCCCGCCGCACGAGTGTAGCACGATGAAAACCACGGAAAAGCCCCCGCCGGTCGGGAGAACCGGACAGGGGCAGAAAGTGGGGAAGGAGGGAAGAAATATACGCGTTAGTTGAGACCCAAGCCGCCGCGTGTCGTCGAACGGCCCGCGATAATCAGTTCTTTCGCCTGCTCACGGGTGAGGTCTTCGACGCCACCGACCTGCATCGCCGTCAGCCGATCCGCGAGATCGAAACCGTGTTCCGCCAGCGTTCGCAACTGCGCGTGCTGATGGACATTCGAGCGGTCATCGCCCGCAGGTGTCGCAGCGGCTATCGTTGCGGTCGCACTGTTCGCCGGGGCGGTCGCGGCATCGCTGGTGCTTGTCGCGGATGCAGTGCGGCGCGGTGCCATCGCACGCGGCGTCGCGGGCAACTCGCTGGGTTCGGCGGATTGCATCCGGCTACGGTTCGGCGCCGTGATCGGTGTCACATTCGTGTCGGAGGGGGTAGAGGCGGCGGACGCGGCAGGTGCGACGGCGCGAGTAGAACGCTCGTCCTTCGCGGCGGCGCGTCCGTCCATTGGTTCGCCATCGTCGAAGTCGCTCGCCGCGTCGGTGCCGTAGCCCAAGATGGCGCAGGCGCGGCCAACAGATTTTGTCTCCGCCTTCTCGTAGAAATCGGGGAAATCGCCCTGTGTCTCCGAGCCGTGTCCCGTCGCCATCGCGCCGTTCGGCAATGCAATAGTGCATTTGAAGCGGGCATGAACATCGTCGCCGCTAATCTGCTCGGTGAGAATCTGCGCGGCGGGGAACTCCGAGCGGAGCCACGCGACGCGCCATTTCACATCGAGGTAATCCTGCATTCCCTGCCGCGTGCGAATCTTTCGCATGTGTGCGGCGGCGTCGAAAGAGCGAACCGGAGCGGGGTGAGTGTCGTGCGTATCGGATTCGGCGTAATTACGTGCCATCGGGCATCACTCCTGTGGTTCCCGCACGCCTGCCGGGGCGTACGGGAACACAATGAAGGTTGATCGGTTAGCGGGCGGCGATTGCGGAGCCAACGGCGGCGGTTTCGGCTGCCACTTCTTCTTCCTGTGCGGCATTCGTGCCGAGCAGGAGAAACTGCGAGACGACGACCTCAATCGCGCTACGGATGATGCCGTTGCGGTCAGTGTACGGGCGGGTCTGCAGGCGACCTTCGATGAAGACGGGCTTGCCCTTTGTGCCGTAGGTGCTCATGTTCTCCGCCTGCCGGTCGAAGAAGACGAGGCGGAACCACTCGACCGAATCTTCCCGCGTGCCGTCCGTGGCGCGGCGGGAGCCGTTGACCGCGAGTGAGGCGGTCGCCATTGCGACACCGTCTGCGGTGTAGCGCAGTTCGGGGTCGTTACCGAGGTTGCCGATGAGTGTGATGCGGTTCAATCCACGTGCCATAGTGTGTAAACCCTCCTGCCACCTGCGTTCGCTCATGCGCGTATACGTTCCGTGATCTGTGCGCTCCGGGGGCGTGGCGTTCTCCCTACCGGCGTATTTGCAGTATACAATGCGAACACTTGTTCGTCAAGTGTGGGTGGCTCAGCGAGGGCTTCCCCATGCGGTAAAAATGGGCAAAAATTGCTGATGTTCTCTTATTGCGCTGTTTTGTTCTACAAAAACGGAGATACGGACGCGATTTATCGCCAGAGCAATTTGACGCTATCGTCGTCGCGGAACGCGGCGAGTACATCGCGGGCGCGGTCGAGATCATCTGCCCGCACGAGGATATCGTGCGGCTGCAGTGCAACAATGTAGCCCGCGCCGATACCGCCGGGGCGCGTCATTGCAGGGATGCGATGCGCCTCCAGAATGCCGCGCAGGAGATCGGCGTCCATCTGGTTTGCGGCGGTGACGACGGGGACGATCTCCGGCGATGAGGACGGCGGGGGCGAGGTGTGCCGGTCGCGCCGGAACCAGCGCACCGCTAGGATGTCTCGCTCAGGCGGGCAATCGTCACGCCGTCGCCGCCCTGCTGCTCGGTCGCGCCCTCAGCACGGAGCACGAGCGGGCTTTCGCGCAGATAATCGCGTACCACTTGCCGCAGTGCGCCCGTGCCTTTGCCGTGGATGATGCGAAGATAGGGCAAGCCGGTGAGCGTCGCATCGTTCAGGGAGCGGTCGAGCAATTGCACGACTTCCGCCGCACGCATTCCGCGCAGATCGAGTTCCAGTGCGGGAGTAGGGGGAAGCGGCGGTAGCGTGACGGGCGACGGGGCACGGCGTCGGCCGCCCTCAGTTTGATCACCCCGGACGGCAGCGCGGCGGGCGGCTTCGCGGTTGGAAAGCCGCTGGAGCGAGACGAGAGGCTGCCGCAAGGCGAATGCGCCCACCTGCACCTCGGCTTCGTTGGCGTAGACCGCCGTGACGGTTCCTTCAGAATCGCCAAAGGCGGGGACAAGTACGCGATCCCCGGCACGCAGCGGGCGGTTCGGGCTGTCGTCGGGGAGTTGGGCGAGGGCGGGGGCTTTGGGACGCGGGGCGGCGGCTTCGCGGGCGGTGGATTCACGCAAATCCTGCTGCGCACCAAGTGCGCGTTGTTCCGCTTGTTTGATCCAGTCCCGTGTGACGCTGACGGTATCGCGCTCGCGTCCGAGGCGGCGAAGGTCGGCGCGGAGGTCGGCGAGTTCACGGTCAATCTCGGCAAGCCCTTCGGTGCGGGCGGCTGCTTTGATTTTCTCTGCCTCAAAGAGGGCGCGGGCGGCGTCGCGCTTCATCTGCTCCGCTTCGGCGCGTTCACGGCTGGCACGGGAGCGGGCGCGTTCGGCGGCGTCGCGCTCCCCCTTGATCCCTTCGAGCAGGGTATCTACCTGCAGGACTTCAGGAGCGACATATTCCCGTGCCGCCGCAATTACGGCGGGATCGAGACCGAGCCGCTGCGCGATGGCGAGGGCATTCGACCGCCCCGGCACGCCAACGGTGAGGCGGTAGGTGGGCGAGAGGGTCTCGACATTGAACTCGACATTGGCGTTTTCGACACCGGGAGTGGCGTAGGCGTACGATTTCAGTTCGCTGTAGTGCGTGGTGGCGATGACGAGTGCGCCCCGGTGCAGCAGCGCGGAGACAAGCGCACGGGCAAGTGCTGCGCCTTCTTCGGGGTCGGTCCCCGCGCCGAGTTCGTCGAGCAGCACAAGCGATTCCGGCGTCGCATCGCGCAGGGTGGCGATGACGCGGGTCATATGGCTACTGAAGGTGGAAAGCGATTGCTCGATGCTCTGTTCGTCGCCAATGTCGGCGTAAATGCCCTCGAAGACGGGCATAATGCTGTGTTCGCTGGCGGGAATATCGAGACCGGACTGTGTCATCATCGCCAGCAGCGCGACGGTTTTGAGGGCGACGGTCTTGCCGCCGGTATTCGGGCCGGTGATGACGAGCACGCGGAACTGATCGCCGAGCGAGACATCAATCGGCACGACCTCGCCGCTGAGCAGCGGATGGCGGGCGCGGATGAGATCGAGGCGCAGGGTGTTGTGTGCGCCGTCGGGATGCGTGGCAGGGACGAGATCCGCCGTCCAGAGGTGGGGCGGGTTGGCGCGCATTTCGGCGGCGAGGCGGGCTTTCGCCAGCGCGAAATCTATCGCTGCCAAGCCTTCCATCGCCCGCTGGAGGGCGTCAGATTCACTCCCGACGATAGCGGTGAGGGCTTGGAGGATGCGCTCGATCTCATGCCCTTCCTCGATCTGCAAGCCGCGCCAGCGGTTATTCAACTCCACTGCTTCGAGTGGCTCGACAAAGAGCGTCTGCCCGCTGGCGGAGGTATCGTGGACGACGCCGGGGACTTGAGCGCGGGCGTCAGCGCGGACGGGAACGACGTATCGTCCGTCGCGCTCGGTGATGATCGGCTCCTGCAATGCGGCGGCGCGACCGCCCCGGATGAAGGTATTCAGGTAGTCCATGAGCCGCGCCTGTGCAGTGCGGATACTGGTGCGGATGCGTCGCAATTCGTCGGACGCGCCGTCCAGTATCTCGCCACGCGGCGAGATGGCGATGCCGATCTGCACATCGAGCGTCGTGAAATCGCCTAACGCGGCGGCATGATCGAGCATAACGGGGAAACGTCCCGCTGCTTCGGGCAGGCGGGTGATCGTGCGGCGCAATTGGCGGGCGGCGACGGCAGTATCGCGGATGTCGAGCAGTTGGGCGGGGTTGAGGGTGACACTGAGCGCGGCGAGGCGCACGGCGTCCCGCACATCCCGCGCTCCGCTCGCCCCGATTTCAGGGATGGCGGCAAGCAGTGTCCGCGCCTCGGCGGTCTCGGCGAGGAGACGGCGCACGATGGGGACGGCGGTTTGCGGTTCCAGTGCTTCGGCACGCTCCCGCGCAAGGACATAGCCGCAATTGCGGGCGAGGCGGGCGAGGACTTTCGGATATTCGAGCGTCTCACGCACGCTCTGGCTGATCGGCACGGAAAAATTGCATCCCTTCCGCCGGAAACGGCGTCGCGCAGGTATCGTCGGCACAAGGAAAAGTATACCGCGCCTCCTGTATCGTGTCCGTAGTGGCGGCAGATCAGCGGCGCGGAGGGATGCGAGAAATCGTTACGGTGACGTCACGGTGACCATGCGGGGAAGGCATCGGTAGAGCCTTCCGGGGTGAGGGGGCGGATATTCTGCCCGCTATACTGGGTGGCGATGATGCGCCCCGTGCTGGCGACGATAAGAAAGCCTCTGCCGTCGGGGGCGAGTGCGCCATCGGTGCCGGTGGCAACTTCGCGCAGGCTGGCACCATCGGCGGCAGTCGCCATTACGACGGTGCCGCCCGTGGCGGTGGTGCGGAGAGCGATGAGGCGGGTGCCGTCCGGCGACCACGAGGGATCGCGGTATGTGGAGGCGGGGGTGCCTGCCAGAATCTGTTTCAGCCCGTAACCGTCGGTGCCGAGCGTCCAGATGCTCGACCCGCGCCCGAAGGCGACACGCCCACCGTCCGGCGACCATGCGACGCTTTCAATCCCCGGCACACCCGTAAAGAGGACGGTGACGCTGCCACTTGCCAGCGCAAGCACCGTGAGTTCGTTGCCGCGCACGAAGGCGATACGTTTGCCGTCGGGTGACCACGCAGGGAGGTCGTCATCGGGGCCATCGGTCAGTTTGGTGATTTCTTTCGTGCTGACGATGATGCTGTAGAGTTTGCCGCCCATGGCGTAGGCGATCTGTGTACCGTCCGGTGACCATGTGGGGGATCGCACATCTTTCGCGGGGTCCGCGAGGGTGGTGCGCCGCCCGCCATCGGCATCCATTACGACGAGGGCGGCGGGGTTGCCGCCGGTTTTGCTGGTGACAGCGATACGGGTGCCGGGGGCGGGCGGCACGGTCTCGCCGTATCGCCAGCGGAGATACTGCGAACCGACATTGCCTGCTTCTACTTCGAACCCTGCGGGATTGCCGGGGGTATAGGTGAGGACGCGCCGCTCGAAAGCCTGCACGAGTACATCGCGCTGCGTGCCGCCGATGCGGACCTTCGCCCAGTATGCTTCGGTGATCGGGAAGCCGACGCCGCCCGCGTAGCCATTGGCGAACAACGGCGCGGTGGCGAGTTTTTCGTCTGCGCCGAGCACCTGCCCGCTGGAGAAGATGAAGGCGCGAAAGACCGACGCGGTGCGGTGGTTGGTCTGTGGGACAAGTTCGGCGGCGGTGACATTGCCGGGGCCGCCCGTGCCGACTTTGCCATTGCGGTCGAGTGTCTGGGTGATCGCGGCATTATCCGCGAGGGGTGGGGCGGCGACAAGATTGGTGAAGGTGGCATAGGTGGGGCCGTCGGGGTCGTTCGCATCGCCCGCGATGGTCACGGTGGCGGGGGCGCGGGTCTCGAAGGTGCTGTCGCCCATCTGGACGCGCCCGCGAATCATCTCCGTCGCAAGCAAGCCATTCGTGACGAAACTCGCGGTAGCGCGGGAAGCAGTGGGATCGGTGCGCTCCATACGTGTTTTGTCGAAATATTCTACGACACGGTAGCCGCCGGGGGATTCGGCGTAGGGTTCGCGGGCGATCACGGTCGTATTTTTGTCGGTCGGTCCCCAGAGGAAGGAGCGTTTGCCCTGCGCGACTTCGTCAGTGCGCCGCCAGAGGGCACGGAAGGCGGGGTCGGCAAAGACGACGGGCGAACTGCCGGTGACGGCTTCGGCGCGGACGACGGCAACGGGAACGACCGCTGACAGCATCAGCACACCGAGGGTGAGTATGATGTGGACGACGTTCCGCATGATTCGCTCCTTTCATCGCACGACACGACCATTGTACGTACATCCCGTGTGTCGCGCTATTACCGGAGTACAAAGACAAGGAAATCGTTGTGCGTGCAGACGACGGGTGCCATGTTTCTCCGCACTGCCGGCTTCGCGTCGTATACTGCGGCACATGTGGTTGGTGATGGATCGTGAATGACGGGGAGCCGTGCCGGTGTCGTACGATGTGTATGTCAATCTGCGGTATGACGAGGACGCGCTGCGGCGGATCGTTGATCTCGCGCCTACGGTGGACTTTTTCGGGGACGGTGAGACGGCAATTTTCCCGCCGACTGCGCTGGCGGCACACAACGACCGCTACCGTAGCACGCCGAGCATCAGTATCTCTCTGACCGGAGCGGCGGAACCGAGGACGCGCACGGGTTTCTCGTGATTATCAACCGGGCGGGCGAATCTGCCGCGATGCACGATAGCGGCGCGGCGGGGTTTTCGCACGCCCGTGTAACGGTGCACGCCCTTCATACGTGGCTCCGCGCGAATGTGCCGACCGCACGGGTCACGCACGCCAGCATCGCAAGTTCGGACGGCTACGCGGACTATGCATACGTTGGTGCGCTCGGCGGCTGGCAGGTGACGGATGCGGGCGACGGCCTTACCCCCGCGACCGCCGCGCTGTAGCGGTTGCGGGTCGTTACGCGGTCGCTGCGGTGCGGTCGGGGCGATAGGTGAGGACGACGATGCCTGAACTGAATGTGCGCGTGTCTGCAAGACGCAATGTGGGCGTCGTGCTACCGTCGGTGAAAAGCCGCTTTCCGCTCCCCAGAACGATGGGATGAATCATCAGCCGATACTCGTCAATGAGATCGTGCTGCATGAGGGTGCGGGCAAAATCGCCGCTGCCATAGATGAGAATATCCTGACCGGGCTGTTGTTTGAGTGCGGCGACTGCGTTGGCGGCATCGCCATCAAGCAACCGCGCATTGTTCCAGTCGAGTTCGGTGAGGGTGGTAGAGGCGACATATTTGGGGAGCGAGTTCATCCGGTCGGCGAACCCCACATCGTCAGTGATGGAAGGCCATGCGGCGGCGAACCCCTGATAGGTCACGCGGCCCAAAAGCAGCGCATCGCTCGCAAAGAGTTCTTTGTGCTTGAATGCAGAGGTCTCATCGGTCCGGTAGGGCATCGACCACCCCGGCTCCTCGACGACGCCATCGAGCGACATGTATATCGAGAA
>JBBRMX010000066.1:0-14269 GCA_038230615.1 Thermomicrobiales bacterium
CCGCGAAGGGTGGTTCGGCACTCTGCAATGCCGCGCCCGCCCGCGCTTCTGCCGCCGCACGGGTTTTGGCGAGATAAATTGTGAGTGGGTAGACTTTCTCGTTCGTTTTGTAGTCCCGCCGCACGTCGTGGCAGTGCGCTTTCAGCACCTCGATCTTATGCGTGAGTGTTTCCGTGGTGCGGGAGAAGGGGAGCCACCAGTCCGCATGTTCTGCTACGGCGCGGAGTAAGTAGCGTTCGCCGTCGCCGCCGATCATGACCGGGGGCGGTGTCGCGGGGCGCGGTTCGCAGTAGGCTTCTTTCACTTGGTAGTAGGTGCCTTCGTAATTGGCGGGCGATTGCGTCCAGAGGGCGCGGATCGCCTCGATGCCCTCGACCATCTGCGCGATGCGGACGCGGGCGGAGGGAAACTCGTAGCCGTAGGCATGGTATTCGTCTTCCAGCCAGCCCGCGCCGTAGCCGAGGATGAACCGCCCGTTGCTGAAGGTCTGGATGCTCGCCGCCATTTTCGCCAAGAGCGGCGGGTGGCGGTAGGAGTTGCACATCACGATGCCGCCGACCGTCTGCGTCGGGTAGCGGGCAGCGAGCCATGTCAGTTGCGTCCAGCATTCCAGCCGGAAGGTCTCGCCGCGCATGAAATGATCCGGTACCCAGAAGGTGGAACAAAACTGGCTGGCGATGTCGCAGACGGCGTGGAGATCACGCACGAAGGTCTGCGGCACGATCCGCTCGATATTCCGGTCGCCCGCCGGGGTGTTGTAGCCAAACTCGATAGCCATGTGCGGTTTCCCTCCGTATCGGGTTATCTACCTAAACGCATCGCCGCAATGACATCGGCGACCGGGGCCGCCGCGTTCCAGCCACGGATGCCACCGCGCCGCGAGGAAGGGTTTGAGTTCCCCCAGACCGGGCAGATCATTGTGTACATCTGTGTCAATCAGCCGCAATGCGGTCGCATCCGTGATGCCGTGCGCCCGCCTCTACCGCGATTGCCATTGGTTGCCCCTTTCGTGGTCATTTCGTGGTCAATTGTGTACCCTCAGTGGGTACTATCGTACCAAACAATCGTGCCAATTCGTCAATTATCAGGTACGCGGGGGGCGGATTGCGCTACGCTGTGTATCGAGCAATAGTGCTGGCACGAACGACAGACACGGAGGGCAGCGATGGCGACGGCAACATTTCGGATTCCGGCAGCGGTGGTGACGGGCGCGGGCGCACTCGCGGAATTGCCCGTGCATGTCCGGCGGCTCGGCGCGGGGCGCGTGCTCGTTGTGACCGACGGTTTTTTCGTGGCGAACGGTCTCGCGGGGCGCGTCGTCGGGTTGCTTGCCGCTGACGGCATCACCGCGACGGTCTTTGCCGATGTGCAGCCCGACCCGACCGTTGGAAATGTCGCGGATGGTCTTGCTGCGTTGCGCGACTGCGGCGCGGAAGCAATCGTCGCGCTCGGTGGTGGAAGCCCGATTGACGCAGCGAAAGCAATCGCAGTGCTGGCAACGAATGACGGTCCACTCGGTGTGTATATGGGCGTCGGCAAGATTCCGCGCCCCGGTGTACCGCTTGTCGCCACCCCGACGACGGCGGGGACGGGGAGCGAAGTGACCGATGTTGCGGTGATTACCGACACTGCAACGGATGTGAAGATGATGCTAAAGGATGCTCACTTGCTTGCGGCAGTCGCGCTGGTGGATTACGAACTGAGCGCGACGATGCCGCCCGCCCTGACTGCGTTCGTGGGGGTGGACACACTGACGCACGCGATTGAGGCGTATGTCTCCCGCCGTGCTACGCCGCTGACGGACACACTCGCGCTCTCGTGCATCGGGCGGGTGGCGGGGCATCTGGAACGCGCATTCCGCGACCCCGGCGACACCGAGGCGCGGGCGGCGATGGCGATTGCTGCCTGCGAGGGCGGGATGGCGTTCGCCAACAGCAGCGTCGCGCTCGTCCACGGCATGAGCCGCCCAGTCGGGGCAATCTTTCATGTGCCGCACGGGTTGTCGAATGCGGTGCTGCTCCCGACGGTGACGCGCTATTCCTTGCCGGGGGCGACCGCACGCTACGCGACCATCGCACGGACGATGGGCTACGCGACTGCGGCGACACGCGACGCGGCAGCGGGGGACGCACTGATCGTGGAGTTGGAAGCCCTCAATGCGCGGCTTGGCGTGCCGCGTCTCGGTGGATGCCGGGGTGTGGAGCGCGAACGGTTCGATGCGGGTATCGAGAAAATGGCGGCGGACGCCCTCGCCTCCGGTAGCCCCGCAAATAATCCCGTCGTGCCGTCCGCCGATGAGATCGTGCGTCTCTATCGCGAGGCGTGGTGAGTGCCGCTATTCCGGCGGTGCAACGATTTCGATGTTGTCCATACCGCCGTACACCGTCCACCACGGTACCGCGCCGTGCGCGAGGGTTTCGTTGAGTGCGACGATGTTGCGGACGCCTTCGTCCTCCAGCCACGTCAGCAGACCATCAGTGCCGCCGATGGCATAGGCGGGGACGCCGTGTTCCCATGTCGCCCGCCCGCAGAGCACGCCCGCATATCCCGTCCCCGCTTCCACCGCGAGGGTCAGCGATTCGCGGAAGATGGGTGCAGAGACGCCCGCGCTCAGGTAAATGAAGGGTTTCGTGGCGACGCTTGCGGCCTCGCGGAACAGCCGGAGGGCGTCCTGCCGCGTATATGCCGCTTCGCCCTTGAATGCCTGCGTCCCCGCGACGAACTCCATATTGATCGGCACTTCCATCTTGAGCACATCAATACCGTACTGCGGCTGCGTGAACTCTGCCATTGCCCGCGTCACTTGCGCTGGCTTCTCGCGGGCATAGGCGAGGCTGTGCGCGTCGCCCGTCGTGTCGTTGTAGGTGACGACTTCCATGAAAAAGGCGGTATCAGTCGCGGCGCATTCTGCCCCGACCCGCTCGATGAATGCCTGTTTGATCCTGTTTGTGTCCGCATCGTCGAAGGCGTTGTAGTACAAGAGGATTTTGACGACATCCGCGCCCGCCGCTCGCAACCGCCGGACGCTCCAGCCGGGAAGCAGATCGGGCAGGCGGTGTGTGTCTCCCGCATCGTAGCCCGTCTTCTCATACGCCAATAACACGCCCGCACCGGGGGATTTGGCATCCAGCGCGGGGAGGCCGTATTCCGGGTCCATCAAGATGCCGCTGGCGTAGCGCGTCAGCACCCGCGTCACGGCGGTTTTGAAGGCGGTAAGGTCGGCGTCGGTCGCCTCGCATTTGTCGGGTCGGGCATCGGTAATCATGTGTTTGAGAGAGCCGCGCTGATCCATCGCCGCTGCTGCGATGACGCCGCGTGCATCCGCGACCGCGTTGATGCCCGCGACTTTGCCCCGTGTGATGCGTGTCTTGCTCATCGTATTCCCCTGTCATGCGTACGGTCGTCGTGCTTACGGTTTCGTCCAGACCCAGTCGCGGACTTCCGGCGCGTCCTCGAAGTGTTCGCGGGCGTATGCGACCGCTTTGGCTATCTGCGCGTCGCACTCTTGGATGAGCGCGGCGGCACGGCTGAAGATGCGTGCCGAGCGGCGCATGGCTTCGGTGGCAATATGGTAGCGGCTCATGCCGTTGACGATCACCATATTAAACGGCGTCGTCGTCGTCCCTTGCTCCTGAAAACCGCGCACATGGAAACGATCTGGTTTCGACCGCCCGTGTATCAGTTCGTGGACTGCCCGCTGATAGCCGTGGAATGCGAAGACAACGGGACGGTCGCCGGTGAATATCTGCTCGAACGCAGTATGGGACATGCCGTGCGGATGCGCGTCCGGCGGGAACATCGCCATGAGGTCCACCACATTGCAGACACGCACACGCAGTTCGGGGATGTGTGTTTGCAGCCACCATGCCGCCGCGACGGTTTCGAGCGTCGGGATGTCGCCTGCGCACGCCAGCACAATATCGGGTTCGCCATCGGTCTCGTTGCCTGCCCAATGCCAGACTGATGCACCGGCGGCGCAGTGCGCGATTGCCGCATCAATATCGAGCCACTGTAACTGCGGCTGCTTGTCAATGACGATCAAATTGACGTAATCGCGGCTGCGGAAGCAGTGATCCGCAACCGACAACAGACAGTTCGCATCCGGCGGGAGATAGATGCGCGACACTGTGCCGCGCTTGGAGAGCATCACGTCAATCAGCCCCGGTCCTTGGTGGCTGAAGCCGTTATGGTCGTTGCGCCAGCAGGTGGAGGTGAGCAACACATTAAGCGAAGCGACCTGCTCCCGCCACGCGAGTTTCTCACTCTCCTGTAGCCACTTGGTGTGCTGCACGGTCATCGAGGCGGAGACCATCGCAAACGATTCATAGGTCGCATACAGCCCGTGCCGTCCGGTGAGGAGATAGCCTTCCAGCCACCCTTCGCAGAGATGTTCGCTCAGCACCTCGAACACACGTCCGTCAGGTGAAACGTGATCGTCAATATCGAGCGTGGTGCCGACGAAGCAGCGATTTTCGGTCTCGAATACATCGCCGAGGCGGTTCGAGTTCGTTTCGTCGGGGCAGAAGAGCCGGAAATTCGCCTGCGACGCATTTGCCGCGAATATGTCGCGCAGCATCTTCCCGAACTGGCGCGTGGATTCGTGCCGCTCGGTGGCGGGATGCGGCACGGGAATCGCGTACTGTGCGAAGTCCGGGATGGCGAGCTCGACGCGCAATTTGCCGCCGTTCGCGTGGGGGCTGGCACCCATCCGGCGGTCTCCGTGCGGTGCCAATGCGGCAAGTTCGGGGAGCAGTGCGCCGCCCGCATCGAACAGGGTGTCGAGATCGTAACTCCGTAGCCACGTTTCGAGGAGCGGCAGTTGCGAGGGGTCGGTGCGGACATCCGCGAGCGGCACTTGGTGAGCGCGGAAGGTGCCTTCCACCGGCAGATCATTGACGACTTTCGGCCCCGTCCATCCCTTCGGTGTCCGCAAAACGATCACCGGCCAGCGCGGGGTGGCGGAGACGCCGTTCGTGCGGGCATCGTGCTGGATGGCGCGGATGTTGTCGTAGCAAGTGTCGAGCAGCGCGGCGAATGCCTGATGCATCCGGTACGGATCGTCGCCCGATAGGATATGCACCTCGTACCCCTGCCCGCTGAGATAGGCGCGAACATCGTCATCGGTAGCGCGACCGAGGACAGTAGGGTTGGCGATCTTGTAGCCGTTCAGGTGCAAGATCGGCAGCACCGCGCCGTCGCGGGCGGGGTTGAGGAAACTGATGCTTTTCCACGATCCTGCCAGCGGCCCTGTCTCCGCTTCGCCGTCCCCGACCACAGCGGCGACGATCAAATCCGGGTTGTCGAATGCCGCCCCGAATGCGTGTGCGAGGACGTAGCCGAGTTCGCCGCCCTCGTGGATCGAGCCGGGGGTGGGGACGCTAACATGGCTCGGTACGCCGCCGGGAGTGGAGAACTGCCGGAATAGTTGCCGAATACCTGCGACATCCCGTGTGATGTCCGGGTATATCTCGCTGTAGGTACCTTCGAGATAGACATTGGCAATGAGGGCAGGACCGCCATGCCCCGGTCCTGCAAGGTAGATCATATCTGCGCCGCGCTCGGTAATGAGGCGGTTGAGATGGACATAGATGAAACTCAGCCCCGGCGATGTTCCCCAGTGACCGAGCAGACGCGGTTTGATATGCTCCATCCGCAGCGGTTCGTGTAGCAATGCGTTTCCCTGCAAATAAATCTGCCCGATAGTGAGATAGTTGGCGGCACTCCAGTAGCGGTGCATCCGGTCGAGCAATTCCGGGGAGAGCGGGCCGCAGTATTCCCCTGTTGCTGTGGGATTTCGTAGTGTGCCGGCATGGACTGCGCTGGAGATTGCGGTATCAAATTCGTACATGGGTTCCTCCGTGGATGAGTACATCGCGGGTGTGTCGGGCGATCATTGCATCTTCGTCGGTCGGCATCACGCGGACGACGACGGGGGTGTCGTCGGGAGAAATAATCGCCGCGCCAGTTGCATTGCGGTGGGGATCGAGCGTAATACCGAGAAACGCCAGCCCCGCGCAGATGCGCTCCCGTACGGGCGCGGCGTGCTCCCCGATGCCGCCGGTGAAGATGAGCGTATCCAGCCCGCCGAGCGCAGCGACGAGCGCACCGAGGTGTTTTTTCGCGGTGTAGCAGAAAAGCGCGACCGCATCGGCGGCGTGTGGGTCGGCGGCTTCGCGGTCGAGCAGATCGCGCATGTCGCCACTCGTGCCGGAGACGCCGAGCATCCCTCCCTCTTTATTGACGAGTGTGCTGATCGCATCGGCGGTCATGCCGCGCTCGTGCAGGAGATAGAGGAGCACGCCGGGATCGAGATCGCCCGTGCGCGTCCCCATCACCAAGCCGCCGGTGGGGGTGAATCCCATCGTGGTCTCGATACCGATGCCGTCGCGTACCGCCACCATGCTCGCGCCGTTGCCGAGATGGGCAATAACGACGCGACCGCGGGCGGCGGCGGGGCTTTCTGTATGCAGTGCATCCATGATGTATTCGTACGACAACCCGTGAAAACCGAAGCGCACGACACCTGCCGCTTCGTACTCGCGGGGGAGGGCATATCGCCGTGCGACGGGCGGCATGTGGCGATGAAACGCGGTATCGAAGCAGGCAACTTGCGGCATCTGCGGCGCGGCGTGTGTCACTGCCTCGATTGCGCCGATTGCCTGTGGCAGATGGTCGGGGTCTATCGGGACAAGCCGCTTCAGGGCGGTAAGCAATGCGGGCGTCACTCGTTCCGGTTCGCGGTGATCGCTGCCGCCATGCACAATGCGATGCCCGACCGCGCCGAACGCGCCCGCGCCGTGCTGTGTGTGCAGCCACGCGAGCAGTGCCTGCACTGCTGCGTCGTGGTCGGGCAATTCGCGCTGTATCTCAAAGAGGATCGCGCCCTCTGCATCGGTGATAGTGAGTTTGCCGCCTTCCCGCCCGATGCGTTCGGCGGTCGCTCGCAACTCTGGGGGAGCATCGGGCGATGCCCCGTAGAGCGCGGCTTTCAGGCTGGACGAGCCGGTATTAAGCGTGAGGAGCCGGGATGCGGGCTGCTGCGCTGCGGGCATGGTGTCTGCTCCCTTCTGCACGACGACGTTGTTCCGAACTATCATTTAGTGCATCGCACTATCGGGTCCACTGCTCCCTCCGCTCCCCCCGATGCCTAGGGGTGTGACAGGTGCGGCGTGCCAGATGTGATCGTTGTATTCGCGGATGGCGCGATCGGACGAAAAGAAGCCGCATCCTGCCGTGTTCATGATGGACTTTCGCACCCACGCATCGGTGTCGCTGTAGGCGTGCGCGGCGGCGTCCGCGCAGGTGACGTAGGCGCGAAACTCGGCAAGTACCATGTACTGATCCACACCGAGCAGCGCATCTACAATGGGGCGGAAGACTTCGGTGTCGCCTCCGGTGAAGATGCCGCTCGTGAGCGTGTCGAGTGTGGCGCGGAGTTCGTCGTCGCGCTCGTAGTAGTCGCGGGAGCGGTATCCGGCAGTTCGTAGCGCGGAAACTTCGTCGCTCGTCATACCGAAGAGAAAGAAATTGTCCGCCCCGACGCGGTCGCGTATCTCAATATTTGCGCCATCGAGTGTGCCGACTGTCACCGCGCCATTGAGCGCGAACTTCATATTGCCGGTGCCGGAGGCTTCCATCCCCGCGAGAGAAATTTGCTCCGCGATGTCTGCTGCCGGGTAGATGCGTTCACCGAGCGAGACATCGAAGTTCGGCACGAAGACCACGGTGAGGCGGTTGCGGGCGGCGGGATCATTATTGATCGTTGTGCCGACGGCATTGATAAGTTTGATAATGAGTTTCGCCATCCGGTAGCCCGGTGCCGCCTTCGCCCCGAAGATGAATGCCTGCGGCACAATGGGCGCGTGCGGGTCTGCCTTGAGCCGCCGGTAAAGCGCGATAATGTGCAACGCTTTGAGCAACTGCCGCTTGTATTCGTGCAGCCGCTTCACCATCGCATCGAAGACTGTGGCGGGGTTCACGGCGATCTCCTGCGATGCGCCGATGTACTCCGCGAGCAGTCGCTTGTTCCGCTGTTTGATCTGCCGCCATGCATCGCGGAATGCGGCATCGTCCGCGTAGGGACGCAGGCGCGTCAGTTGATCGAGGTCGGTGAGCCAGCCATTTCCCAGTGTCTCGGTGAGGAGCGCGGAGAGATCGGGATTCGCCAGCCGGACGAAGCGGCGCGGCGTGACACCGTTGGTCACATTAAGGAATTTGTCTGGCCACAACTCCGAGAAATCGCGCAATTCGCGGTCGCGCAGGAGGTGCGATTGCAACCCCGCCACGCCGTTGATCGCATGACTGCCGACGCAGGCGAGATGCACCAAACGGACGCGTTTTTCCGGCGTCTCCGCGATAATGGACATGCGGATGCAGCGGGTGAGATCGTCCGGGAAGCGGCGACGCACGTCATCGAGGAAGCGGCTGTTGATCTCATAGATGATTTCTAGGTGGCGCGGCAGCAGTGTGTGCAGCAGGCTGACCGGCCACTGCTCCGATGCTTCCGGCAAGAGCGTGTGTGACGTGAAGGAGAATGTGGCGCGGGTGATCTCCCACGCCACATTCCATGCGACAGCATATTCATCCACGAGCAGCCGCATCAACTCCGCAATGGCGATAGTCGGGTGCGTGTCGTTGAGTTGGATGGCGACATGATCGGGGAATTGCCGCCAGTCGTCGTGCTGGGCGCGGAATGTGCGGATGATATCCTGTAACGAGCAGGCGACAAAGAAATATTGCTGCTGCAGCCGGAGTTGCTTGCCCTGCGGGGTGGAATCGTCGGGGTAGAGCACCTTCGTAATGTTCTCAGAGCGCGTTTTGCTCTCGACCGCATGGAGGTAATCGCCCGCGTTGAACCGTTGCAGATCGAACGAATCGGTTGCCTGTGCGCTCCAGAGCCGCAACGGGTTCACCGCGCCGTTGCGATAACCCGGTGCCAGCACGGTATACGGGACGCCCGCAACGCGGTAATCGGGAAGCCAACGCACCGCATACGCGCCGTGATCGTCAATGACCCACTCGGTATGCCCGCCAAAACCGATCTCGACGCGATCCTCGGGGCGGGCGACTTCCCACGGGTAGCCATTGACCAGCCAGTTGTCCGGCTGCTCCATTTGCCATCCGTCTGCAAAGACTTGCTTGAAGATGCCAAACTCGTAGCGGATGCTGTATCCCATCGCAGGGATACGGAGCGACGCGAGGGAATCGAGATAGCACGCGGCAAGCCTGCCTAAGCCGCCGTTCCCAAGCCCCGGCTCTACCTCGCTCTCGCGTACGGCGTCGAGATGCTGCCCGAATGTGGCGAGCGCAGCGCGTGCGATATCCTCAAGACCGAGATTGAGCAGGTTGTTGCCGAGTTGCCTGCCGAGCAAATATTCGGCGGAGAAGTAGTACACCGTCTTCACGTCGGTGCGGGCGTCTTCGCGGCGGGTGGCGAGCCATTGTGCCATGAGACGGTCGCGCACGGTATGGGCGAGGGCGGTGTAATAGTCGTGGGTAGTCGCGGTATCGGGGTTTTTGCCCTGCGTGTACCGCAGGTGATCGAGCAATGCCTGTGTGAATGCCGCTATGCTTGTGCCGGTGCGCGTCGCCTCGTCGCTCTGCACGCTCATGCATCCCCCTGTCCTGAATCGTCAGCCACGCCCCCTCGCTGGCAGCATTCTGCGGGCGGCAACGAGAAGCATACGCACGGCATGTTCGGGGATGATGAGTGGAAGACCCGCAGAAATGCGTCTTTTGCTCATCATTCGTGCATCGAATGCTCACGATATGTCGCTCCGCGCTGCACTAGACTGTCGCGGGGTACAGCCGCCGTCCACCCGATAGCCGCACCGCGTGCGCGTTTGCGGTCAAGATGCCGGTGGGTCTGTACTCTGTGAGTTGCCGCGAAACGAGGAAAGGATCGTCCCGCATGACACGTACATTCTTGAGCCGCCGCACAGTACTTTTGCTTGCTGCGTCCGGTTGTGTTGCCGTGCTTGCCGCGTGTGGCGAGAGCGCAAGCACCGCAACGGTTGCCCCTGCCGCAACCAAGAGCGCGACCGCGCCCGTTACGACGACGGCAACCACCGGCGCAAGCGCGACCACTGCCCCCGCAATGATGGGAACGGCGGCTCCTACGTCGAATCTGCCCGCCCCGCCTGCCCCCGGGCCGCTCACCGCGCAGGCGGGCGGCGGTATGGATGCGCTGGTTGAGGCGGCGAAGAAGGAACAGGCACTCTCCACTATCGCGCTCCCGGACGACTGGGCAAATTATGTCGAAATCAAGAAGGGCTTTCTGGCGAAGTATCCGTTCCTGAAGCACAACGATCTTAACCCGGACGGCAGCTCTGCCGAAGAGATCGAGGCGATCAAGACCAATGCGGGCAACAAAGGGCCGCAAAACCCGGATGTGGTGGATGTCGGGTTCACATGGGGGCCAACATCCAAGACCGCGAAACTGTTGCAGCCCTATAAAGTTGCCACATGGGAGACGATCCCCGATGCGCTGAAAGACCCCGAAGGCAACTGGTACGGCGATTATTACGGCGTGATGACTTTCGAAGTCAATACGCAGGTCGTGAAGAATGTCCCGCAGGACTGGGCGGATTTGCTCAAGCCGGAATATAAGGGGCAGATCGCCATGTCGGGCGACCCGACCGCAGCGGCGCAAGCACTCAATACCGTCTGGGCGGCTGCCCTCGGCAATGGCGGTTCGCTCGATGACCCGATGCCGGGGCTGGAATACTTCAAAAAACTCAATGCGATGGGCAATCTCCTGCCGGTCATCGCCAAGCCCGCCACCGTCTCGAAGGGCGAAACCCCGATCACGATGCGCTGGGATTACAACGCCCTCGCCAACCGTGACAGCACAAAGGGCAACCCGCAAATTGCCGTCGTCGTCCCGAAGACGGGTTCCATTGCGGGGGTGTATGTGCAGGGAATCAGCGCGTACGCGCCGCGCCCGAACGCCGCACGGCTCTGGATGGAATACCTGTACTCCGATGAAGGGCAGTTGCTTTACCTTAAGGGCTATGCGACGCCCGCCCGCTTCGACGATTTGAAGAAGCGCAATGCGATCTCCGCAGACCTCCTTGCGAAACTGCCCAAGACCGATGTGAAAGTCGGCTTCCCGAACGCGGCGCAAATTGACGCCGCAAGCACCAAGATCAAGAGCGGGTGGCAGTCCGTCGTCGGCGTCAAGATCATGTAATCGCCCCGCGTTGGGCAATCGGGAAGGCAACCGCAACGATGGCAGTGCGAACAGACACACAACTCCTCAACCCTGCGCAGCCCCGGCAGATCGGCGGGCGTGTATCGTGGGCATGGGTAGGTATCGTGCCGTTCGCGCTGTTCATCGCGGCATTTCTGCTCTATCCCGCCGTCTCGATCATCACGCAGAGTGTACAGGATGAGCAGCGGCACATTACCTTCGGCAACCTCGCCAATTTGGGCGACCCATTTATCCGGTCATCGTACCTCTATACCTTCGAGTTGAGCGCGGTCACAGCGATCCTTGGCGGGTTGCTCGGTTGCCTGATGGCGTACGCCGTGACGGTCGGGGCGGTGCCGCAGCCTGTACGCTCCGGGTTGCTCAGTTTCTCCGGCGTGGCGTCGAATTTTGCCGGTATCCCGCTGGCATTCGCGTTTATAGCGACTCTCGGCAATCTGGGAGTGGTCAATGCATTGCTCGGCAATTTCGGGCTGAATTTGCGGATGCTCGGGTTCAATTTGTACACATTCTGGGGTTTGGCGCTGACGTATATCTATTTTCAGATACCGCTCATGGTGCTGGTGATGGTGCCAACGTTCGACGGATTGCGGCGCGAGTGGCTCGAGGCAGCCGAAAGCCTCGGCGCGACCCCCGCGCAGTACTGGCGGCATATCGGTGTACCGGTGCTACTGCCGTCGGTGCTTGGCGGGGTCGTGCTGCTGTTCGGGAATGCCTTCGGCGCACATGCAACCGCCTTCGCGCTCACGGGCGGTGGCGGCGGCACCCGTGTGGTCACGATCCTGATCGGCGCACAACTGAGCGGTGACGCGCAAATCAACCCCGGTCTCGGTAACGCGATGGCAGTTGGAATGATTGGCGTGATGGTGCTGACCATCGTGCCATATATTCTGCTTCAACGTCGTGCGGAGCGATGGACAAGGAGGTGACGGAACGTGCGACGGCGGCTGTGGTCATGGGTCTGGCTGGCGGTGGGGGCGATGTACTTCGTGATTCCCCTCGGCGCGACGCTGCAATTTTCGTTGCAGGCGAAGCGCGGCGAGATGGGCTTCACGGCGTACCGTGCGGCGTTCGCCAGCCCGCGTTTCGTGGAGAGTTTCGGCTTCTCGCTGCGGGTCGCGGCGGCGACGATCCTTGCGAGTGTGCTACTTATCGTGCCAACCGCGTATTGGGTGCAATTGCGGTTGCCACGCCTGCGCCCGCTGATCGAGTTCTGTACGCTGCTGCCGTTCGTCGTGCCTGCGGTGGTGCTGGTCTTCGGGTTGATCCGGTCGTATAACCGCACGCCGCTGACGAACAGCAGCGAAGGGCTGGCGGTGCTGTTGGTGGGGAGTTACGTGGTGCTTTCGCTGCCGTATATGTATCGCTCGGTAGACAACGGGCTGCGGGCGATCAATGTTGCTACCCTGACGGAAGCGGCACAAAGTCTTGGGGCGGGGTGGGGCATGATCCTGCGGGCAGTGATCTTCCCGAATGTGTTCGTGGCGATATTGAGCGGGGCATTCGTCACATTTGCAATTGTAATGGGAGAATTCACCATCGCATTTCTGCTGGCACAACCCGGTTTCGGACCGTACATGAATCAGGTGAGCAGCAGCAAAGTGTATGAGCCGTCCGCACTGGCGGTCGTCAGTTTCGCGCTCACATGGGCATCTATTGCGTTGTTACAGATTGTCGGGCGGCGTGTGTCCGGTCCGCGTCTATCGGGTGGCGGGCGATAGGCGGCGGGGTGCGTGTCAGGGAGGCGTGTGCATGGCGTTCCTCGAACTTGCAGGTATCTCGAAGCAGTTTGGCACCACCGTCGCAGTGGCAGAGTACGATCTTGCGATCGAGCAGGGCGCGTTTGTCTCGTTTCTGGGACCGAGCGGATGCGGCAAGACGACCACACTGCGGATGATTGCGGGCTTCGAGCAGCCGACCACCGGCACAATCCGCCTCGATGGGCGCGATATCACCCGCCAGCCCACAAACCGGCGCAATATGGGGGTGGTCTTTCAGTCGTACGCGCTCTTTCCCAACATGACCGTCGCGCAGAATATCGCGTTCGGTCTGCAACTCCGTAAGGTCTCGCGGCAGGATCGCGCACGGCGGGTCGCGGAATTGCTCGCGCTGATCGGGCTGCCGGAGATGGGGGGGCGGTATCCGCATCAACTCTCTGGCGGGCAACAGCAACGGGTGGCACTGGCGCGTGCGCTGGCGATTGCGCCGCAGGTGCTGCTGCTGGACGAGCCGCTCTCCGCACTGGACGCGAAAATCCGTGTGTCGCTCCGCAATGAAATCCGCACAATCCAGCGCAAGTTAGGCATCACGACGATCTACGTCACGCACGATCAAGAAGAAGCTCTCTCGCTCTCCGACCGCGTTGTCGTGATGAATGCGGGGCGCGTCGAGCAGGTCGGCACGCCGCTCGAAATCTACAACACTCCGCAGACCGCCTTCGTCGCCGCCTTTGTCGGTACACTCAATGTGCTGCACGCGACGGTACACGATCCCGCCGCCGGGAGTGTCATGGTGGCAGAAAGGGAACTGACGGGCATTACGGCGGTTCGGACCAAACAGCGTGGCGACGCGGTCACGATCACGGTGCGTCCCGAAGCGATTGCCATCACATCTGCCGATGCCGCAAACCATCTTCGTGTCACGGTAGAAGAAGTGACCTTCCTCGGCGCGATCATCCGCGTACGTGTGCGTGCGTGTGGGCAAGCACTGAGTTTCGACATGCTCAACCGACCCGGTATCGTGCTCCCAACCATCGCGGAGTCTCTCGCTCTCGCCATTCCGGGCGATGCATGCATCGTTGTAGAACCTGCGGCAGGGGAGATACGAATGCCGTCACTCGCCACGCAAGTACAGGCGGCAGCACCCGTCGGATAATAGAGCACCCACCTGCAGTCTCCCCCAAGGCGGGGGCGAAATAGAACCTCTACATTACCAAATGCACTCTTGCCTGCGCGGGATCATCTTGCAGCGCGGTCGTCTAGTTGATTACCACGCGGTTCACCCCCGCCTGCGCGGGGACCATTAGCCCGTGGGCAGAGCCGAGAGAAGCGTGGTCCGTGC
>JBBRMX010000067.1:0-14105 GCA_038230615.1 Thermomicrobiales bacterium
GACGCGGGCGGGCATGGGGATGTGTCAGGGACGGTGGTGCGAACACGCGCTCCGCGGCTTGCTGGCGGCGCAGACAGGACACGCGGCAGCGAGTTTCGCGCCGATGACCGCCCGCCCACCGGTGGTGCCGGTACCGCTCGGTGTACTTGCGGCGATGGAAACCGACGACGAAACCGACGGGAAGCAGGAAGCGTGATCGGGATACTGTTAGGGCTGAGTGCCGCGCTGGTGTGGGCGACTTCGAGTACGCTGATGCGTTCGCAGACCGCGCGATACGGCGCGGTGCCTGCGAATTTCTGGCGGTGCGTCGTCAATATTCCGTTTTTCATCTTGCTCTATTTTCTCACGCAGCCACGCGACGAGGTGTTACATCTTGCGCCGTCCACGCTCGTGTTTATCGTCCTCGGTGTCATCATGGGCATCGTGACGGGCGACAGTATCCAGTACCATTCAATCAAACTGATCGGCGTTTCGCGGGCGATGCCGATTGCGGGGTGTTTCCCGATCTTTACCGTCTTCTTCGCGTGGCTCATCAATGGGGAACCGTTGCGGTTGGGAATGCTCGTCGGCTCGGTGGTGGTGGTGATGGGCGTGCTGGTGATTTCGCTCCCGAAGCGGGTCACGACCGCTCCCGCTGTGCCTGTGGCAAAACGTTCACCGGCGGCGGTCGGCATTATCGCCACACCGATGCCTGTCGCGGCAGATCGTACGCTGCTCGTCGGGGTCTGCCTGAGTATGACGGCGGCGATTTGCTGGTCGCTCTCGACGGTTGTGCAGAGCAAGGCATTGCAGGGCGTGAACCCGATCACGATGAATATGCTGCGGATGCCGCTCGCCACCGTCGCGCTGTTCACCGCGACACGCGGCAAGGCGGGGCTACCGATGAAGCGGTACGGCTGGAAATCGTTCGGCTATCTCGCGCTGATCGGCTGGTTCGGCACCGGGCTTGGCAGCCTGACTTATCTCGCTGCCCTCAAGACCGCAGGCGCGGGCAAGACTGCCGTACTTGGTGCGTGTGCTCCGCTGTTCGGTTTGCCCCTCTCGATGATCCTGCTTGGCGAACGCCCCGGCTGGCGCGGCTTCGCCGGCACCGCGTTGACGGTCTGCGGTATCGTGCTAGTCGTCACATCGTAGGGGCGGTCATTCCCCATCATCCCCGTTGCGCCCGACAGCATGTGTGGGGTACACTCGCGGTGTGTCCGTACGCATGTTCCGTATTGGTGGGGCAATGGGGATTTTCGCCGTGTCCAATCAAAAGGGCGGCGTAGGCAAAACGACGACCACGGTTAACCTCGCTGCGTGCCTCGCGGCAAAGGGGTGGCGTACGCTTGTCGTGGACACCGACCCGCAGGGGAATGCGTCAAGCAGCCTCGGTATTGACAAAACTGCCCTCACGGCGACGCTCTACGATGTGCTGCTCAATGAAGCACCGCCCGCTGATGTGATTTGCCCGACGCACCTTCCGAATCTCTCGCTGCTGCCGAGTACGAGCGTACTCGCCGCTGCTGAGGTGGAACTTGTAGATTTGCCGCAGCGTGAGACCTTTCTGCGCTCCGCGCTGGCACAGGTGGCGGGATCGTACGATTTTATTTTCGTGGATTGTCCCCCCTCGCTCGGTTTACTGACCGTAAATGCACTTACGGCAGCAGACGGCGTGCTGATCCCGATTCAATGCGAGTTTCTTGCCCTCGAAGGGCTAATGCAACTTATCCAGTCGGTAGACCGCGTGAAGCGCACGATGAACCCGCGCCTCGATGTGACGGGGGTTGTGATGACGATGTACGATGCACGCACGCGCCTCGCACCGCAAGTCGTTGCGGAGGTGAAGCGATTCTTCCCGACTCGCATTTTCAACAGCATCGTGCCGCGCACCGTGCGCCTCGCAGAAGCCCCGTCCTATGGACAGGCGATCACCGAGTACGACGCTGCGGGGCGCGGCGCACAGGCATACCGCGACCTCGCAGACGAACTGGTGCAGCGGCTTGGGATGCAGCCGAAAGCGTAATATGCGGTGCGTTGTTGTTCGGCGCACTCATGCGGGGTCGGTGTGGGTACGATACCTGAACCGGACGAATCACCTCCCGCGAACGACGCGCCGCAATCCTCGCTCTTTGCCCCTTCCCGCCCCCCCGTTCGGGCGGTACAATCTCAAGACCGCCGCGCCTTTGCAGGCAGATGGCACGAGCGCACTAACCGCTACTCAATCCGGGTACCGTGCATCCCGCAATCAGGACGCACCGCACGGTACGCACTATGTTTCGGGGGCGACGCATATGATCGAAACAGTCGTGGAATCGGTGCGGATCAGCCTTGCGACGCAACACCGCGTCGTCATCCTCAAGGAAGTTGAGGGTGAGCGATATTTGCCGATCTGGATCGGGCAATTCGAAGCGGAAGCGATTGCGATGGAGTTGCAGGGGGTCGAGGCAGCCCGCCCGCTCCCGTACGATCTCATCAAGAAAATTACGGGCGATCTCGGTGGCGAGGTGCGGCGCGTCCTCATCACCGCCATCCGCGACGATGTCTTCTATGCGAATGTCGTCATCGAGGCGGCGGGGCGGTTGATCGAGTTCGACTCGCGTTCCTCGGACGCGATTGCGATTGCGGTGCGGACGAAAGCCCCGATCCTCGTAGACGAACTCGTGATGGGTAAGGCGGGCGTCATCTTCGGGCATGATACGGACACCGCGACCGGTAGCGAATCGGTCGCATCGTCCGGCAATGATGACGCACTTTCCTCGTTCCGCGAATTTATCAATAGCCTCGATGTCCCCGACGACCGGAAAGAGAGTTAGGCACACTGCGTACTGCATCTTTGGCGTGATCTGTTCCAATCGTCGTGTGTAAGGCTATGCCTCACGATGATTGGAATGAACTATGCCGATCTGTAGTACGCTCCACAAGGAGTATTTTCCGTGGCGAAAGACCGGATCGTTCTCATTGACGGACACGCGCTGCTGTACCGGGCATTCCATGCGTTGCCCGCGACGATGGCGACCTCGTCCGGCGAACTAGTGAATGCGGTCTTCGGGTTCACCTCGATGCTGCTCGATGCACTGCTGAAATTCACCCCGCAGTATGTCGTCGTCACCTTTGACAAGGGCGGTTCGTTCCGTGATGCATTGCTCGATACCTACAAGGCGAACCGCCCGCCGATGCCGCAGGAACTCCGGCAGCAAGAAGCCCGTGTGCGCGAAGTGGTCGAGGCCCTCGGTATCCCGATCTTCGCCATTCCCGGCTACGAGGCAGACGATGTAATCGGGACGCTCGGCCGGCTCGCCGTCGCGCACGATGTCGAGACGTACGTCGTGACGGGCGACACCGACACGCTGCAACTTGTCTCGCAAGACGGGGTATCGGTCGTGCTGCCGGGGACGCAGAATCGTTTTTCGGATTTCCGTGTCTATGACTGGGACAAGACGATAGAGCGATACGGGTTCGCGCCGCCGCTCGTCGCCGATTACAAAGCACTGGTCGGCGACAAGAGCGACAATATCCCCGGCGTGAAGGGGATCGGTGAGAAAACGGCGACGACGCTCCTGCAAACCTTCGGTCCTATCGAGGCATGGCGCGACCATCTGGATGAAATCACACCGCCCCGCGTGCGCGACAACATCACGGCGCATTACGACGACGCATTGCGAAGCAAGGTCCTGACGACAATTGTGCAAAATGTCGATGTGCATCTCGATCTGGATGCCTGCCGCACGCACGAGTATGACCGCGACCGCGTGGTAGAGTTGTTCCGCCTGTTGGAGTTCCGCACTCTCATCACGAAACTGCCGGAGCATACCTCCGCGCAGAAGACAACGAACCACGGCGACCACGCACACACCGTCCATGTCGTCACTGATGCCGCCGAATTGCCCGCGCTGGCGGCACGATTGCGCGAGGCGGGGCAATTCGCCTTCGATACCGAGACGACGAGCACCAACGCCGTTACGGGCGCACTCGTCGGTATCTCGCTGGCGGTAGGCGGCAAAGAGGCATGGTATCTCCCGGTCGGGCATTATCTCGCCGAGGCACAACTGAGTGTATCGGAGGTGCGCGAACATCTCGGCGCGGTCTTCGCGGACCCGACGGTAACGAAAGTGGCGCACAATGCCAAGTTCGACACGATGGCGTTCGAGCGGGCAGGGTTGCCGATGCACGGGCTGGTCTTCGATACAATGCTCGCGGCATATCTGCTCGGTGAGTCGTCGGTAGGGTTGAAAGAACTTGCCTTTACGCGGCTCGGTCTGGAGATGACGCCGATTACCGCGCTGATCGGCACGGGCAAGGCGCAGGTGACGATGGCGCATATTCCTGTGCAGCAGGCAGCCGACTATGCCGCTGCCGATGCCTACGCGACCGATGCGCTCGTTGTGCCGCTGCGCGATGATCTCGAAAAGCGCGAGATTCTGCACCTCTTGGATGAAATCGAGATGCCCCTCGTGCCGATTCTCGCAGCAATGGAGCGCACAGGTATTACGGTGGATGGCGGCTATCTCGGCACGCTCAATGCCCGTATCATGGAGCAAATGGGCGCATTGGAAGCGGGTATCTTCGAGCTTGCGAAGCACTCGTTCAATATCCGCTCTACCGCTCAACTCGGCGTTATCCTGTTCGATGAACTGCAATTGCCGCACGGCAAGAAGACGAAGACGGGATACAGCACCGCTTCTACTGAGTTGGAAAACCTTCGGTATGAGCACCCGATTGTGGATCGTATCCTCGAATATCGCCAACTCGACAAACTGAAGGGGACGTATGTAGACGCCCTGCCCCTGCTGATCAATCCCGAAACCGGGCGCGTGCATACATCGTTTAATCAGGCGGTGGCGAGCACGGGGCGGCTCTCGTCCAGCGACCCGAACCTGCAAAATATCCCCGTTCGCACCGAGATCGGGCGCGAGGTACGGCACGCGTTCGTCGCGGGCAATACTCCGGAAACATCCCTCTTCGATGGCGAACCGGCGGTGTTGCTCGCGTGCGATTACTCGCAGATCGAACTCCGCATCTTCGCGCATGTCTCGCAAGACCCCGCACTGCTCACCGCATTTCAAGAGGGGCGCGATATTCATGCCGCCACGGGCGCAGAGATGTTCGGGCTGCCCTATGAGGAAGTCGGTGCGGACATCCGGCGGCTGGCGAAGACGATCAACTACGGCATCATCTATGGTATCTCGGCATTCGGGCTTGCGCCGCGTGTCGGTATTCCGGTGGCGCAGGCGCGGGAGTATATCGGGCGATATTTCGAGCGGTTTCCCGGTGTGAAGCGCATGACGGACAGTTTCCGCGATGAAGCCTACGAAAAAGGCTACGTCAGTACGCTGCTCGGTCGCCGCCGCTATTTCTCCGACTTGCGTTCCCCGAACCGGCAAGCCCGCGAAGGGGCGGAACGCGCCGCCATGAATGCCCCGATCCAAGGCACCGCCGCCGACATCGTGAAACTGGCGATGATCCGGGTGAACGATGCCCTGCATCGCGAGCATCTGCGGGCGCGGATGCTGCTGCAAGTCCACGACGAACTGGTGTTGGAAGTCCCCGCAAGCGAACTGGAACGCACCTGCGAAGTGGTGACCGATGCGATGACGCACGCATTCACACTGGTCGTCCCGCTCGATGTGGAGGCGAAAGCAGGGCAGAACTGGGACGAACTGAAACCGATCACGGTCGCAGAGCGCGAAGCAGAGGCGATTGTCGTCGCGCCGCAGCAGGGGCAACTTTTTTAGCACACCGTCCATCGAAAGGGAGCGGCAGGCAAACCCTGCCGCTCCCTTTCGATGTGCAGCGAGATGCGTTACCGGAGCGCGTCTTCGATCAGTTGCCGCACTTGTGGGATCGCCGCGCCGCCCGCCTGCCGTTTGATGAGGGCCCCGTTTTTGCCGATCAATGCCCACGATGGTTGCACCGAAATGCCGTATGCTTTGTAGACTTGCGCGTGCGCGTCATCCACGACTGGATACGCGATCCCGTAATTCTTGACGCCGATGGCAACCGGGGTTTGCCCCGCGAACTCGTTGCCGTGAACGCCGATTACTGTCAGACCACGCGGACCGTACTGTTGCGTCCATTGTGTAAGGGTCGGAACCTCCGCCCGGCAGTCCCCTCATATGTCGCTCCAGAAGACGAGCAACACTGGCGCACCGCGCAACCCGGCGAGGGTCAGCGGCGGCGAGTTGTACCAGTTTTCCGCGCCGCTGATCGGAATATCCGGGGCGAGCGTGGCGACGGACGCCACCACCGAAGGCTGCGATGCGGTGGCGGCGGGCGATAGTGTGCCGCCACACCCGGCGAGTACCGCGACTGCCGCCGTGCCACCCCACGCCAGTAGTGCCCTGCGGGAACGAGAGACCATGTCGCAACTCCTCTCCGGTGTGCCGAACAATGCGAAGCCCCTGCATGTTTCAGTATGCGGGGTATCTCTTACCGTTTTCTTACCGGGGAATGTGTGGTACGTGGTGAAGAAAAAGATGTGTCGGTGAGGCCGGGAGAACCCCACCGACAACGAGGGAAGAGGAGTAGGAAGGAACGAACTCTGTTGGGGAGCGGGGAGAGGATTCCCCATCGCTCATCCGTAGAATACGGGGTACTCGTAAGCGGGCGGTTATGCGGTGATAAGTGGTTTGTCACGGCGCGGTGTGCAGTTGGGTGGCTTGACGAAATGGCGCGGGTCTTGTTATGCTTTACGGAACAAGTAAATGCGGCTCGTATCAAGAGTGGTGGAGGGTAACAGGCCCGTTGAAGCCCGGCAACCGGCGGCGATTCTGCCGAGGAGGTGCCAACTCCTGCCCGTGTGGGCGAGATGCGAAGCAACCGCAAGGCGCAGACGCGGATGAGTTCGCGGGGGGACGCTCACAGCGAACCGGGGCATGGTGCAAGCCCGGTGAGCACGAAACCCGCAGGATATGCCCGCTGAGCCACCAGCCCAACGACGGACGCAGGTTCGCATCAGGCTGTGTCGGTTCGCCCCCGATACCGGGCGTGGGTTGGGCGTGCTGTAGTCGTCACTAGTGCCGCCGTACCCAATGAGGTCATACGCCGAAAGGCGGTGGCGAATACCGGGTGGTACCGTGAGCGTTGCGCGTCAATTGCTTACCCCGTGGGGTGAGAATTGGCGTTGTTCGTTTTCCGGTGCCGGAGGTGCCACCATGGTGCGTACAGCAGTGACGTGGACAGATCTCTCCCCCGTGCCACGCGGGGAAATACGTGCGCTGCCCCTCCCATATCGCCCGGAGGGGATGGATACTTCCCATACGCGGTTCTTCGATTTTCCCGCCGCCGTACTGCCGTTCGCGCTCGATTCCGGCGAATCGCTGCCTGCCGTGACGGTGGCATACGAGACATGGGGTGCGCTCTCCCCCGCCCGCGACAATGCGATTCTCGTCTTACATGCACTCACCGGTAGCGCACATGCCGCCGTCCATCCCGACGATGACGGCACCGCGCCAGAGGCGTGGTGGGACGATCTTATCGGCCCCGGCAGGGCGATAGATACAAACCGCTTTTTTGTCGTCTGCCCTGCCGTTATCGGGGGGTGCTACGGGAGTACAGGGCCGCTCAGTGTCAATCCGGATACCGGCACGACGTATCGCACCGATTTGCCCGTCGTTACGGTGCGCGACATGGTGCGGGCGCAGGCATACCTGCTCGATCATCTCGGCATCGGGCAATTGCACGCAGTGCTTGGCGGATCGCTTGGCGGGATGCAGGCACTGGAGTGGGGTGTCAGTTTCCCGGAGCGGGTACGGGCGGTGGTTGCAATTGGCGCGACGGGGCGGTTTCACGCGCAGGGCATCGCGTACAACGAGATCGGGCGGCGGGCAATCATGGCGGATCCGAAGTGGCGCGGCGGCGACTACGACCCCGCTGACCCTCCGCGCGACGGATTTGCGATTGCGCGGATGGTCGGAATGGTGACGTATCTGTGCGATGAAGGGATGACAACGCGCTTCGGGCGCAACCGTGCTACGCGCCCTTCACGCCACGCCGCATTCGGCGGCAAGTTCGATGTCGAGGGCTACCTGCACTATCAGGGCGATAGCCTCGTGCGCCGCTTCGATGCGAACGCCTATCTCTATCTCACGCGGGCGATGGATTTATGCGATATCAGCGGCGGGTATGCATCATATACTGCCGCGCTGCGCCGTCTCTCGATGCCGCTGCTGCTCGTCGGTATCTCGTCCGATATTCTCTTTCCTGTCGCGCATGTCCGTGCGCTCGCGGAGGAATTGCGTGCGCTCGGTGCGCCGACACGCTACTGGGAACTGATCTCGCCGGACGGGCACGATGCATTTTTGAAAGAATTCGATCAAATGACCCCCGTCGTGCGCGATTTCCTGCGCGATGTCTCCCCCTGAACAGCCTTTGCACGTTCATTGATCAGCATTTGTCGCAAACCTTGGGCAAACGCTGGACACGTCGCACGGGATGTGCTAGGGTAGGAATACACACGGGCGCACAGAAAAAGGTTCGGCAGTGTCGCCGGTCCGCCCCATGCTTCTCCATCCTTCCAACAGGGGGTTTGTTATGGCTACGCACTCACCATCTCGACGTACCGTCGCACCGCGCACAAGCTCACTCGAACGTCTCGGCCCCGCAGTTTTGTCGGGGTTCGTTGCGACGGTGGCGATGGCATTCGTCGCGCTCATCGGCTATTTTCTCGCCATCGGGCTCGGTGCGAAAGAGGGTAATCTGTTTCAGCAATGGCTGTACGCGCTCGGTCATAACCCTGTGACGGATTCTGTGCGCGGGGCATTGATCGGCTTTGTCGGGCTGGATTTCGCTGCGGGGTTGCTCTTCGCGGTGCTGTTCGCGCTCGATGCGAACGACCGCCTGACCACCTTTCCCGGCTGGCTACGGGGGTTGCTGTTCGCGCTGCCGCCGTTCGCATTGTCGCTCGTCGTCATTCTGCCGCTTGTCGGCGGGGGTGTGTTCGGTGCCGCACTCGGTGCCGGCCCACTGCCGGTAATCGGCAATCTCATTCTCCACGCAGTCTATGGCATCGTACTCGGCGCGATGTTCGTGCTGAATGGCAGCGTGGACCATGTCCGCAATAACGATATCGGCGTGCAGAATGCGCTGCACCGTGCGGAGACCGGTGCGGGCATCGGCGTTGTGGCGGGCGCGGTGATCGGTGGCGCAGTGACGCTGCTCGGCGTTTCGCTCGTCTCGGCACTCTCCTCGGTGGACATGCTCGGCGCGGTGGTAGGCGGCGCGATTGTCGGCGCGGCACTTGGCGCGGTGTTCGGATCGCAAGCGGGGCTGGTCGAGCCGTCACGGGTGACTGCCAAGCGTGAGGCAGACGCGCAAGCAACGATGCCCGCCGCAACCGAAACGCACTGATCGCAGGACCGCTATCGCGCAGCATCTGGTAAGAGAAGGGGCAGCACCGTTGCTGCCCCTTTCGTCTGTCGCTCGTGTGTCGTGCGGGTTTCTCAGTCGGCGGGGACGGCTTCCGGCACGTTCGCGGAGGTGCGGACTGCTTCTATCGCCGCCGCCAACCGCCGCACGCCCTCCGTGATAACCGCCGGGGTATTGGCACAGAACGAAAGCCGCATCGCGTCGGTTTGCCCGCCCGGTGTGACGGTGCAACCGGTGCCGGGGACAATGCCCACGCCTACCGTCAGCCCTGCCGCTTCCACATCCGCAACGCGCATTCCCGCCGGGAGCCGGAGCCAGACGAAAAAACCGCCCTGTGGCTCCTGCCATGTCGTATCCGGCGGCATATATTCGGTGAGCGCGGCGCAGATCGCATCGCGCCGTTCGCGGTAAACGGCGCGGATGCGGGCGAGATGCCCCGGATAAAACCCTGTCTGGAGTGCTTCGTAGACTGCCTGCTGCATGATACGGTCGGAGTTGATGTCCGCCGCTTCTTTGAGCGCGTAGAGTTTGTCCCACAACGCAGGTGGCGTCACCATCCAGCCGACGCGGATACCGGGGGCTATTGTCTTGGAGAAGGTGCCGAGGTACAGCACGTCGGGGTCGAGAGCGCGGAGTGGCTGCGGGCGGGTTTCGCCGAAAAAGAGCTCGCCGTACGGGTCGTCTTCGATGATCGGCACTCCGTAATGGTTGCAGAGCGCGACGAGGGCGTGCCGCGCCTCGTGCGACATGCTCACACCCGTCGGGTTCTGGAATGTCGGCACGGTGTAAAGAAATTTCGGGTGATCGCGCTGGAATGTCTGTTCCAGTACGGCACGGTCTATACCATCGCTACCGACCGGGACGGCGAGATAGCGCGGATGGCAGAGGTCGAAGACCTGAATCGCGCCGGGGTACACGGGGTCTTCGATCGCGATCGCGTCGCCGTCATCCACGAGCAGGCGGGCGAGGAAATCGAGCCCTTGTTGTGCGCCGGAGAGCAGCATAATGTGCTCTGGGGTCACATCGGTGGCACCGGCGGCGTGCATCTGCGCGGCGACAAGGGCGCGGAGTTCGTCGGAGCCGGTCGCGCTCGCATACCCGAAGATCGCGCCGCCCGCGCCCCATGTGCGTTCCATCCCGTGTGCAAGCCACTCGACCGGGACACACTCGACGGGCGGCGCACCGCTGCGGAGCGAAATGAAATCGGGGGACGCTGCCGGGTATGATGGGCCGGAAACGGCGGTGAGATGCATTTGCGCCGACCGCCGTGCGAAGGATGAATCCCAGTTTCGTGTCATAAATGCGTATCCTCGGTCCGTAACGCGACACAGATCGCAGATTTCCGGTACGATACAGGGCGGCACGTCCTCGCGCAATGGTGCCGGGGCGGACAGGGGGCAGGATGGAGGGCAAACCGATGGAGCAGCAGAGGGAAATAAGCGGCACGCCGCGCCTGTGGGCGAGAATTATCAGCGGCACCGATGCGATTACGCTGGAGCGTGCCATCAATGGTGCGCTTGCGACAATCCCGCTGTCCGCGAACCCACAGGTTTCGATGATCGCGCCGCTCGGCGACCGCGTGCGGCTGTATGCCCTTATCACCTACACCGCGACGGAGGCAGATGTCAGCACGACGAAACGCGCCGCCGACCCCAGCCGCCGTTTGAGTGTCAACTACGAAACGCTGAAGTGAAAGCGGGAGGCACCATGCAGTGCCTCCCGCGCCGCGCTACGGTTTGTCGCGGTAGTCGCGGCGGCTGCGCTTGAGACGCATCGCCTCGGAATACATGCGCTTTCGCTGCTCATCAGACGACCCCTGCGCCATTTCGTCCGCCTCGCTCCGAAACTCCGCGATGTAGGAGGCGGCAAGCGGCGCAGGAGCATTCATGAGATCATTCGCCGCCGCGTTCAATGTCTGGACCGCGCCGCGATGGTCTCCCGCTTTTTCCTGCCGGTATGCCTCCCATCGCGCCCGTGCCGCCTGCTGCGCGATGACTGCTTCCTGCACGGCAGGGTCGTCCGCGCCCGCATCGGCGGCGACTGTCCAGCGATACGCCGCAGTGACTGTGTTGCCTTGTGCCGGTTTCGTCCACCGCGCGAGGGCGGCAATATCGTATATCGTGCCGACGGGTGCGGGCGGGGCACTAATGCGGAAGACGAGATGCCGTGTTTCGCCCGCGCCGACGAACCCGACAGGAACGGTGTGCGTCTCGCCTGCGGTGGTCAGTTCCAGTTGCGGGTTGACGAGTGTGGCACCGAGTGCGGCTGGCAGTGTGATTGAGACGGTGACGCCTTCCGCAACGACGCCCATCAGTTCGGTGAGTTCCGCTTGGAAGGTGGCGCGAATCGCGTCGGGCGTAGCGATGAAATAATCGTTGCCACTACCTGCTTCCGCCATCACATTCAGCAATTGCTCGTCGTAATCGGTGCCGACGCCGAAGGTGCTGGTGACGACGCCGATCGATGCAACCCCTTTAGCGAGCGACGCGAGTACATTGGTATCCGTGATACCGATGTTGGCGAGACCATCGGTGAGCAGCAACACGCGGTGCAATGCCCCCGGCATCGCCTCCATCCCTTCGGCGACTGCCTGAACGCCCGCTCGCCAACCCCCTTCAAGATTGGTTCCACCCCATGCTTGGATGGCAGCGAGCATCATACTCAGTGACGGTAGCGCGTCCGGCGTCACCTGTGTGCCGGGTTCCAGCACCATGATTTCGTCGTCGTAGGTCACAATGGCGACGCGATCACGCGGGGAGAGTTGCTGCACGAGATGCAGCGCGGCGTTCTTGACGAGAGAAAGTTTCTCGCCGCCCATCGAACCGGAGCGGTCGAGGACGAGCGCGAGATTAAGCGGGCGGCGTTCACGCTGTGCCGAATCCGCCGACCCCGTGACGGAGACCGCGATGAATGTCTCGCCGCCTGCGGTGGGCAGCATCGGCGTGCGCGGGCGAATTGCCAGTGTCAATGGTGATGTGGGCATCGGTCTCGTTACTCCTTATCGGTACGGTGAATCGCAGTGCACCTGTGCAGAATCACGGTGCTATAAAAGAAGACGAACATGCGGCGAAAATGGGGGAGTGAATGTTGTGGCAAAAGGCTTGCGAGATGCTACGACGTGCGGTACGGTGCGGTACGTACGCTAGCCGCATCCGTGGAGAGGACGCATCATCCGATGGCAACAGGCATCACGGCATCGCGGTACACGCAACTTGCCTATTCCGGCGGGAGTTCATCCGACCCCTTCGCCACGAACCCGGTTCGCAAGGCGGTCGGGTTGATACTGGCGGGCGCACCGGCGGCAGTCCTAACCTTCGCACCGCAACTCCTCGATAGATTACTGCAAACCAATCCTATTGTCGCGGGCATCGTCGGCGTGTTCATGGCGTTGTCCATTGCGACATGGGCGGGGTTGGTCTTCGGCGTCATCATCCTCATCATCTGCGCGATTGAGGGCGTCGGCATGTTCGTGCATTGGTTGCTGACACGGCACTTGACGCCGGTTGATCGCCTCGCGGTGAGCGAGCGGGTATCGGCGATGCTCCACCGCCGGGGATATCACACCGCCGAGCATCTCGCCGCCGTGCCGGAATCGGAGTTGCGTTCCCACCCGAACTTCGATGACCGCCTCCTGCGGGAAGTTGCCCGTGCGCTGTATCTCTGGGAGCAAGAGCAGCGCGAACGCACAGCATAAACCTCTTTCGCATCCCGCAATGATGAATAATTGCACAAGCCCACTCTCCAATTTCCGCATTGTCTTCCCGCGCAGATTCAATTTGCGTGGGAGCGGGGCAAGTGTCGGGTATACTGCGGGTATCGGATGCAGTGCGAACGAAGAGGGAGGGGGAGCGCGATGGTCGTGATGAGCAGGGCATCGGTACTGGACGGGGTGCGCGGCAAGTTTGCTACGACCGAGGCAGTGGTGCCGGACCCCATACCGGGCGCGATGGTCGTGCGGCAGGAACTCTGCGGCGTCTGCGGCACCGATGTCCATATCTGGCAGGGGCATATGCCGAGCGTACCGATGCCCGTCGTGCTCGGTCACGAGATCGCTGCAACCGTCGTGTCGCTCGGTGAGGGCGTGACGCACGACGGCACAGGGCGACCACTCAAGGTGGGCGACCTCATTGGCATCAAGCCCGGTGTCTCCGATCTGAGCGGCTTTTATGGCGGGGTAGATACCGCACATGCATCGCTCGCGCCCGGTATCGGCTCGTACGGGTTCGCGGCGAACACGCAGTACGGCGTGCCGCTTGAGGCGACCGGGGGCTTCGCGGGGCATCTGTGGCTGATCCCCGGCACTGTGACGTACCGGATGGACGGCGTCTCGGTGGAGGCAGCAAGCATTTTGGAACCGCTTGCAGTCGGCATCCACGCCGCATCACGGGCGCGGTACACCATCGGGGACACGGTAGTGATTCAGGGCGCGGGGCCGATTGGTCTCATGTGCCTCGTGGCGGCGAAGGAATCCGGCGCATCGAAGACAATTGTGATCGGTGCGCCCGCCGACCGCCTCGCCTTCGCCCGCGAACTGGGCGCGGACCTGACGATTGACATCACCGAAGTCACCGACCCCGCTGAGCGCAGCGCAATGGTGCGGGAGGCGAGCAGCCACGGGTACGGCGCGGACATCGTCATCGAGGCGACGGGCGTGCTCGCCGCCTTGCCGGAGGGGTTCGATCTGCTGCGGCGTGGCGGGCAATTCGTGACCTGCGGGCATTTCACGAATGTGGGCGATGTACCGCTCAACCCGTGGGGAC
>JBBRMX010000068.1:0-14090 GCA_038230615.1 Thermomicrobiales bacterium
ACCGCGAGTTTGGTGATGCCGTCTTTGAGCGCGGAGATCGTCCCGTCCAGCCGTGTTGTCATGATGTGTTGCCCTTTCTGTGGTTGCGCGAATGCCGTTGAGGATGCCACCTGTGACAACGCAACGTGCGTACCGCGCGATAGGGGCGCATAGTTGGGAGAGAAAGGCAACGGACTATGTGCGCGGTATCACCAAGGGATTTACGGACAAGAAGAACCCCTCCCCAATGATTGGGAAGGGGGTTCGGGAGTGCGACGATCAGGCGTTGGCGAGGTCGGCGTTGACCTTCTTCTGAATCTGGTCTGCGGCGTCTTTCGCGGTCAGTTGCTTGTTCATCACCTGTGTGGTGATGTCGGTGATGTCGGTGCGTGCCTTCGACCAGCCTGCGGGCTGCGGCTCGCCCTTCCCGGCGGGTGCGACACGGATTGGTGCGGCGTTGACCGACTTCACATCGAGGAATTTCTTGTAGTCGGCGGATTCGGCAGCGGACTTGCGAACGGGAAGGTAACCCGTCTGCTGCGCCCAGTACGCGGTGACATCACGCGACGTGAAGTACTTGATGAAGAGCCACGAGGCGAGTTGCTTCTCCGGCGTGCTCTTGAAGACGATGGCATTGCCGCCGTACAGGGCGGTCTTCGGAGCGGCGACATTGTCCGGGGACTGCGGGATGACCACGCCGTTCCACGCGAACTTGTCGCCGCTGTTCGGGTCTTTCGGGTCCTTCAGCACGAGGGGTTGCACGTAACCGCGCCCGGTGCTGGAACCCATGAAGAACGGCACTTCGCCATTGACGAACAATGTCTGGTCTTCGTTGTTCTTGGCGTTGAACTGGAACATCGAACCGGCTTTGGTCATGTCCTCGATCACCTGCATAGCACTGAGAGCCTGCGGGGTGTCGAATTTCGCCTTCTTGTTGTCCTCGGTGATGACATCGCCGCCGAACGAGAAGACGAACGAATCCACGTTGGAGGTATCGGGGTTGAAGGGGAAGCCCTTCTTGCCCATCTTCTGCGCGGCAGCAGCCTGCATCTTGAACTCATCCCACGTTTTGGCGGGGCCGCTGAAGCCGAGCGACTTGAGCATGTCTTCGTTGTACCACATCATGAACACGGACGACGTGAACGGCGCGGAGAGAATCTGCCCCTTGAAGTCGGTGTACACATTGCGGTCGAGGAAGCCGCCGAAGATGTCGGAAAGGTCTTCCTTCTTCCAACCGAACTTGCTGCTGTTGATATACGGCGTGAGGTCGAGCACCGCATCGCCCGTCATGTAGTTCGCCACGTCGTTCTCGTAGCCGACGGCGAGTTCCGGCACCTGCTTTGCCTGAATACCGACATTGATCTTCGCGGAGACATCGGAGTAGCCGCCGATATACTGCGGCGTGACCGTGATACCGGGGTTTGCCGCACCGAAGTCCGCGCAGATCTTCTTGAGGGCGTCTTCGTTGCCTTTGGTCTGGGTGTGGTAGAAGGTGAGATCCACCTTCTTGCCAGTGAGGTCTACCTTGTCTACATCGCTGCCTGTGCCTGCGGTGCTATTGAACTTGGCGGCGAACTTGCCCGTGCCTGCGGGAAGGCTGGCGGTGGAAACCGTCGCGGATGCACCTGCGGTGGTGGAGCCGGTCGCGGTCGTCGCAGCGGCGGGGGCAGTGGTTGCCGCGCTACCCGTCGTGGCGGCGGGGGCAGTTGCTGCTGCCGGGGCGGTGGTCGCCGCGCTGCCAGTTGTGGCGGCGGGCTTGGTGGCGGCAACGGTTGCCGCGACGCCGCCCGCGACCGTTGCCGCGCCAGTGCCGGTGGTTGCCGCAACGGTCGCGGTCTCGCTGCTGCCGCACGCTGCGAGAATCGCTGCCGCCGCACTGCCCGCCATGCCGCCGAGCAGAGTGCGCCGGTTAAGTCGTTTGCCGAAAAAGTCGCTCACGTTCTACGCTCCTTGTGATTGCCAGTTGCAGGCGGCACCCGCCCGCATCGTTGCTCGTGACCCGGTTGTGCGTTTCTCGCTGTCGTTGTGTCGTTCTTCCGCTGTCACGCCTCCTCGCGGCGTCCGCCCCCCGTGCGGTGGGGAAGCGGCGGCATCTATCCGCCCGGTTATCCCTTCACACCAGACGACGCGACCCCCTCGATCAACTGCCGCTGCACGAAGAAGTACAGCAGGATAATCGGGATGACCGTGAGGGTCGTCGCTGCCATCTGCAAAGGATAATTTGACCCCGCCTCATTGGTAAACTGCGATAAGCCGACCTGAATCGGGCGCACACTGTCGTGCGCCGTGACGATCAGCGGCCAGTTGAAGGCGTTCCACGAACCGAGAAAACTGAACAGCGCGACCGTCACAAGCGCGGGACGGGCGAGCGGCATCGCCACCTGCCAGAGGATACCGATCGGTGTCGCGCCGTCAATTACCGCCGCCTCGAAGATTTCTTTCGGGATGCCGAGGAAGAATTGCCGCACGAGGAATATCCCGAATGTCCCCGCCGCCCACGGCACGATCTGCGCCCAGTAGGTATCGTACATATGCAAGTTTTTGATGAGGATGAAGTTCGGGATAAGGATGACATCGTACGGAATCATCAGTGTGGTGAGAAGCAGCGCGAACAGGATGCGCTTGCCGGGGAACTCGGTAAGGGCGAAGGCATACGCCGCAAGTACCGACGTGAGCACATTGCACGCTACCGTCACAAGCGCGATGAAGAAGGTATTGAACAGGTAGCGCCCGAACGGGGCTTGTTTGAGGGCCTCGCCGTAATTCTCCCAATGCCATTCCTGCGGTACGAGGGTCGGGGTGATACGCACCGCCTCATTGAGGGTTTTGACACTTGTGATGACCATCCAGTAGAACGGAAAGAGCGCGAAGAAGACGAACAGCAACAGCGCGATGTGCGCCACGAGATTGCGCCGTATTCGCGCCCGCGCCGTATTGAGCGCACGCGCATTCGTCGTCGTCGTCGCCCGTGGGGAGGGTGCGAGAGTGGAACCGGAAGCCGCCCGTACCGCCATGCGTGATTGCTCCCTTGCGCTTATGCCGCCCGTCGCCCCTCGGAGAGCCGCAACTGCAACAATGTGATGACCAAGAGGATGAGAAAGAGCAAGATCGCCGATGCCGCGCCGTAGCCGACTTGCCCGACCTGCTTGAAGAACTCCTCGAAGATCAGGATGGTGATGACTTTCGCACTCTTCGGCACATTGCCGCCGAACAGCCCGTAGATCGTGTTGAAACTCTGGAATGCCCGCAGCGTGGAGACGACCGCCAGAAAGGTGATCGTCGGGCGCAAGAGCGGCGCGATCACACTCGTGGCGATCTGCCACTGGTTCGCGCCGTCAATCTGCGCCGCCTCGATCACCTCTTTCGGCACATTCCCCAGTCCCGCGAGGAAGACGACGGTATCGAACCCAATGGCGATCCAGAGGGCGTAGATCATCGCCGCGACCAGTTGCAGGCTAGGACCGTGCAGGATGCCGGGGAGATGCACGCCAAAGTTCGAGAAAAAAATATCCCCGATGCCGCGCGGGTCGAGCAGCCATCGCTGCTTGCCGATCCCGAAGAGACCGAGAAAGGTATTGATAAAGCCACGATCCGGCTGATACATCCACGACCAGACCGTCGCCATCGCAATCGGCGGCGTAATGTAGGGCAGAAAGAGCACAATCCGGTAGAAGGTCCGCCCCGCAATCGGGCGAAAGAGCATAATCGCCAGAAAGAGCGACAAGATGATACCGAGCGGCACGGTCCCCACGACATACCAGAGCGTCACGCGCAGGGAGTTCCAGAAGTCGGCGTCCTGCAATGCCCGCCCGTAATTGTCGAAGCCGCGAAAGCCGAGGTCTTTCACCCCCCAGCGATGGAGGCTGATATACAACCCGTAGAAGATCGGGAAGATGTGGAAGAGGGCGAGGACGACCACAGCGGGCAGTACGATGATGAACGAGAAAAGCCACGAGCGCGAATGCTTCCCGACGCCCGCCTGCACCGCTCCACGGGGCGCGGTAGCGGCAACCGTGCGGGGCTGATTGAGGCTCTGTTGCTGCACGCGACATTCTCCCGTTTCGATGCCGGACACCGACGGTCACTGCGGATGGTTGTACCACCCGTATGTTATCGCATAGTAATAGCAGAATATGCGTATTCGCAATACCGTCGCGCACGAAATCTGCCCCGCCCACTGCCACCGATGCAGGGTCTTCCACCTTTGCGCTGATCTTTTCGCCGACCTTCTTCGCTCCCCATCAGGCCGAATCGACCCACCGCCCCATCCGCTGACGGCCTCATGCGTCGCCCTATGGGGCACGCGCTCCATCGGTTGTTCCGCACGTGTGTGCGTGAACCTGCGCGAATGAAATCCCACGGGTAGAGCGGATCACGTGCGTCTGGGGGCATCGTAGCGCGTTCTGGAGGGTATTGGACGACTCATGGGCGGTGCCATCTGCCCACGAGCCATCGGGGTACTGCGGAGCACACATCGGGTACCTCGAAGAGGGACTCTCGCAGACTGCGTCAGATGCCCGCGATCAGGGTGTCCAACTCCCGCGCCCGCGTGCGCCGTGCTTGCTAGCGTCGTACCGGTTGTGGCTCAGGTGTGGGCGCGACGGGTACGAGCACACTCGGCGCGGGCATACTCCCACCCGGTTGCGCAGGCACGGTACGACGACCCGGCTGCGGCTCCGGCGCCACGCCCGTACCGCCCGCAGATGGGCGCACCACCGGTTGGGGCGCGACGCTGCCGCTACCGCTGGTGGCGACCTCTGGACGTCGTCCCGGTTGTGGTCCAATGGTGTCGTAGAATACGTACACCCCGCCGCGACCGATCTGCGTGAAGTCGTCCTGCGCCCCAACAATCAGGGTGCTACCGTCACTGTTCATCGCCACCGAAAACCCGAACTCGTTGTTCGCCATGGCGGCGTCGGAGAGGGTAGTGGTGAGAACATAGCTCCCGCCGCTCCTCGCGTAGACATACGCCACGCCACGCGTGACGTTCGTGCCCCACGCCCCGATTAGTAGGGTGCTGCCGCTGTAGCTCGCCGCTAACGCGACCCCGAAGTAGCCGAAGACCATGCCGGGGGCGGTGAGCATAAGCGGGGAGCCAAAGCTGCCGAGACTCCGCGTGTAGACGTAGGCCGCGCCCTGGTTCATGTTCGTGCCCCGCGCCCCGATGACCATGGTGTTGCCATCGCCGCTGATCGCCACCGCCTCACCAAAGACGTCATCTCGCCCCGGCACCGGCTCGGTGAAGAGGATGTACCCACCGTAGTTGCCACCGGTTCGTTCATACACATAGACCGCACCGACAAACCTCGTCGTCCTCGCTGCCCCGATGACGAGCGTGCCGCCGTTGCCGCTGAGTGCCACGGCGGAGCCGAATACGTCATCATACGGATAGCCCGTACCATTGCCCGGATCGTAGAAGGCGAGCGGCACGCCGTAGCTGCTCCCGATCTTCGTGTAGAGATAGGCTGCGCCCTTGCCGTTGTTCACCCCAGGTGCTCCGATGACCAGCGTAGTGGCATCGTTGCTGATCGCAACGGCGAGGCCGAAATTGTCACCGATCGCACCACCGGGAGCGGTGAGGGTGGTGTGGGTACCGTAGTTGTTGCTTTTGCTGTAGAGGTAGGCCGCGCCTGTCTGACTGTTCGTGTTGAGGGCGCCGATGAGCACCGTGCCGCCGTCGCCACTCACTGCCACTGCGTAACCAAAAGAGTCGCCATCTACCCCGCCCGGATCGGTAAGGACTCTCGGGGCGGTATACTTGCCCCCGCTCTTAGTGTAGACATTGACCACGCCCCTGCCATTGGTCGTTCGGTACGCACCGACAACAAGCGTGCCGCCATCCCCGCTCAGCGCCACGGCAGAGCCAAAGACGCTGGCATTCGGGTCGGTGATCGTCTGGATCGCGACATAGGGGTCGATCGTCACCGGATACACCGCGGCGCCATCCTCTACAATGATGCCGATGCCTCCCTCCGCAGCCGGTACGAGATGCGCGGGCACGATGCTTCCATGTGCGTCGGTGACGTGCAACCCGTCGTAGCGCCATCGCGTCGTGTCCGACAGGATCAGCGTTGCCGCGTCTCCCGCCTCGTTGACGAGCACCGCGGCGCCGGGGGTGGTCATCGTCAGCACGAGCGGCCCGTCCCCTCCCGGCGAGGCGGCGAGGGTGATCCCCTGCTCCACGCCCGCGCCTTGCCGCAGGTACCACTCGGTCGCGGTGGCGTGGGCGTACTGCACGCGAACGCCATCGTCGGTGGGAACGACGGGATCAACGATTGTAACGGTGGTGCCACGACCGATAGTGGCGAGACGGAGCGACCAACCGGGGCCGAGATGCGCGCCATCCGCACGAAAGACCGGAGCGGTGAGGTCCGCAGTGGCGGGTACGGTCTGGGCCGTGACCGGTTGGGGAGTCCACGCCGTCGCGACGAGGGTGAGAAGCAGGATGTAAATGATCGCGGCAGACAACAAACGTGGCACGATGACACCTCTTCTCCGATGCATAGACACAAGCAATGTACACGAGGGTAACAGGAACAAAAAATAAAACAAGACATAAATTGTATAGAGATAGATATACATTGGGTAAAGTATCACCAACGATCACTGAAACATTCATGGAACTGTTTTGTGAATGATCGTCGCACGACAGGACCGAGCGCACTACGTCATATGAGTCTGGTTCACCCACTTTCTCGCTGATCCTGTTTCGGTCCATTCTCCGCTGGCCGTAAGACCAAATTGGCCTACCGCCGCTCACGCACCGGGAGCATGGTTCTGGTTCTGTACGTACCCACTCGACACAAGCAAGGAAGACCACATCCCATCAGCGAGAAGGTGGAGCCCCCCGATGCATAGCGCGGGGTATTTCGATGGGTCATGGTATGCTTCGCGCACGTACATGGAGACCGCAGAAACAGATAATGGAGCGGGCGCGATGACCGAGCGACAGGCGACCGACATTGTAGTGATCGGCGGGGGCATCATCGGGATAGCGACCGCGTACCGGCTAGCACAGGGCGGCGCGTCGGTGACGCTGCTGGAAGCGGGGCGCATCGGCGGCGGCACTTCCGGCAATTCGTATGCGTGAGCGAATGATGCCTATCCGCACGATATGCGGGAAATTTGCAGGACCTTGCGGGCAATGGCGACGACCTCCCACCAGTGCGCGGCACACAGAGTACCGAGCGTGGTCAGCATAGGCAACGCGCCCGCCGTGATAGGATAGGTCGCCATGGGGTGAGGTGATGCGGAGGATCACGGTTCGCCGCCGTCCATTTTCTCTGCGCGTGGCCCACGCTTTCGCAGATGATCGCGGGCGTACTCCTCGGCATCTTCGACTGCAACAAAATAGGTTTTGCCCGCATATTCAGCCTTGAGAACCCCGCGCTTGATCGCATGACGCAGCGCGGAACTGTCCTTCAATCCGTATTTCGCTGCCATTTCCGTAAGCGTCATATAGTCCTTCATCCGATCACTATACCGTGAAATTGTAGACGTGCAAAGGAATAGCGATAGAGAAGGAGGCATAAGCAAATGGTAGTAAGCGAAAAACAGGGAACCATGCGGCGGGTAGTGGTGACGGACGATGCCCGCCTTCTCGCTGCACGCCCCTACGCAATCACCGTGCGCCCCGCCGAGGATAATGAGGGGTACATCGCCGAGGCTGCGGAGTACCCCTATTTCGCGGGAGACGGTGACACACCAGAAGCGGCAGAGGCGATGTTGCGCGGGGCAATCGCGCTCGCTATTGCGGGCGATCTCCTTGACGGCCGCTCCCCCGTGGAGCCGCGCATCGCACCTAGATAGCGGTCCTTGTCTCTCCTCTCCCCGCCCGAAGTGGCTCTGGGACAAACGGCGTGGCTTCCTCCGGCGAGTTGCCGCTGCGACGACCCGCGACACCTTCAACGACGAGATGATCCAGCGCAACCAGTGCCGCTTCCCGGATACGGACCTCGTCATTTTCGGACATTCGCATCATCGCATCGTGCGGCGGGTCGGGCGCACGCTGTTCCTCAACCCCGGCGCGGTTTTCCCCGCGCCCGATGAAACGCCCTCGGTCGCCGTCCTGACGATCACTGCGGCGACGATTGACGTGCGGTTTGTCGAATTGGCATGAGGAAACACCCGCCCGCATCTCGCATCCTGCCCGCGACGACCTATACTGCATCGGGCGAAACAGCGACACGAAACGGAGGAGGAGCAGCATGGCGGGTGTGATCAAGGTTGGGGTGATCGGCACGGGGGGCATCGCAACGGCGCGGCATCTGCCCGCATTCAAGGAGGCAGAAGCGGCGGGCAAGGCGGAACTCGTCGCGGTCAGCGATGTGATGGAGACGAGCGCACGCGCCGCCGCCGCACAATTCGGCGTGCCGCACGCCTTCACGGATTACCGCGACTTGCTGGCGTTGCCGCTCGATGCGGTGAGCATCTGCACGCCGAACAACATCCACGAGGAAATTTCGCTCACCGCGATCGCCGCCGGGAAGCATGTACTGTGCGAAAAGCCGCTGGCAATGGATTTCGCGGGGGCGCAACGGATGTACGAGCGTGCGACGTTGGCGGGGGTAAAGACGGCGGTCAATTTTCGCTACCGCTGGATTCCCGCCGCTGGTTTTCTGCACGATCTCATCGCGGCGGGAGAGCTGGGCGAGATCTATCATGTCTATGCGGACTACTTCAACGGCAGCCTGCACGACCCCACCGCGCCGATCAGTTGGCGCAACTCGCGGGCGGCGTCCGGCACGGGCGCACTAGGCGACCTCGCGTCACATATTATTGACCTCTGCCGCTGGTGGGTCGGGGAATTTGCGGGGGTGCAGGGGTATTTGCACACATTTACCCCGCGCCGCCCACTCACCACCGGCGGCGAGGGCGACGTAGATGTAGACGACGCCGTGACCTTCCGCGCCCGATTCGTGGGCGGCGCAGAGGGGGTCATCAATGCCAGCCGCTGCGCCATCGGACGCAACAATCATCAGCGCATCGAAATCTATGGCACGAAGGGCGCGGCGATCTACGAGATCGAGAAATACGACCGGGGCGGCGATATGCTCCGTCTCTGCCTCGGCAGCGCACAGGCACGGCAAGATGTGTTCGCGCAGGTACCCGTGCCGCCCGCGTATCTCGCCGGCAACCCGCAGCGCGTGATGGCGGATTTTATTGATGCGATCCGCGCCGACACTGCCCCCTCGCCCGATTTCGCGGACGGAATGCGCTGCCAAGAAGTGCTGGACGCGGTCGAACTGTCCGCACACGAAAGCCGGTTCGTCGAGTTGACGTAGGAGCGCATCGCACGCTCGGAGGAGTATGCGGGGGCGGGGCGCACCCGTTGTGCAATACTGCCCCCATTATCATATCGTTGAACGAAGGAGCAGGATATGCCGACGATCACCGCCGACCGGGTCTGGGCTGCCGACGGGCAGGGGATACGCCACGATGCGTTCGTGCAGTACGACGGCGCGACGATTACCGCCATCGGCAGCCGGGGCGATCTCGCGGCGGACGCCGAGGTCGTCGCGCTCGGCGATGTAACGCTGATGCCTGGTCTCATCAATATGCATTGCCACCTGACACTCTCCGCCGGAACCAACCTGCTCGCAGATTACTTCGGCATGACCGACGAACTTTTCATGGCACTGGCGATCCAGCACGCCCGCCAAGCCCTGTACGCGGGCGTCACGACGCTGCGCGACTGCGGCACGAAAAATGTCATCGTGCTAGCGATGAAAAAAGCGCAGGAGATGGGGCTGATCGAGTCGCCGCGCCTATGGGTGTCGGGGGCGTGTCTCACCACCACGGGCGGGCATTGCTACTATTTCGGTATCGAGGTAGACGACGAAACCGAGATTCGCCGCGCCGTGCGTTCGCAAGTCAAGGCGGGGATGGACTTCATCAAGGTGATGGCGACAGGCGGCGGCATCACCCCCGGCACAATCCCGCAGCGCGAGCAATTTACCGAGGCGGAAATGCGTGCGCTCACCGACGACGCCCACCGCCTCCAAAAACGGGTTGCGGCACATTGCCACGGCACCCCCGGTGTCCGTAACGCGACGATGGCAGGCGTGGACACTATCGAGCATTGCTCGTTCATGGTGCCGGAGCCGCCGGGAATCACGTACGATGCGGCGTTGGCGGACGAGATCGCACGGCGCGGCATTTTCGTTGTGCCAACGACCAGCGTCGGCTACCGCATGATGGAGCAGGTGCGCCGGATGGAGAACCCGCCACCACAGTTCGCGCAGCGGCTCGAAACGCAACACATCCGCATGGGCAATATCGGGCAACTCGCCAAGCAGGGCGTGCGGATCGCATCCGGCTCCGATGCGGGGGTGACCGGGACACGCTTCGACGATTTCGCGCTCGATGTGGAATTGCTCGTCACGACGGCGGCGGGGTTCTCGCACGAAGCCGCGTTGCGTACTGCCACCGCCGCCGCCGCCGATGCATTGGGGCGCACCGATCTCGGCGTGCTTGCCCCCGGCAAACTGGCGGACATGATCGCGGTGCGCGGCAACCCGCTCGACGATATTCACGCCATCCGCGATCTGGCAATGGTAATGGTGGGCGGGGTGAAATACGTGGGGTAAATGGACGCGGGAGGGCGGGCTACTGCCTGCACTCCCGCTTTCCCCGTACCGTCTCTGTATCCTACCGCGTTAGGTCGGCACGATCATCGGGTACATGTCCATCGGCACGAGTTCGCCCCGGTCGAGCAGCGATTCGTCCACCTCGATGCCCAAACCGGGGCGGTCGGGAATGAGGAAATAGCCATTTTCTACGACTGGCGGCTCGGCAATGAGACCGTCGTACCCGACATGCTCGTCCACCACGTATTCTTGAATGAGGAAATTCGGCGTGCAGGCATCGAGATGTATGCTCGCCATCGTCGCAATGGGGCCGTTCGGGTTGTGCGGTGCCATGCCGATGTAGTAGACCTCGGCCATCGCCGCGATCTTTCGCAACTCCCATATGCCACCCGCATGGCAGATGTCGGGCTGCACCACCGCCGCCGCTTGCTTCTCGATGATCTCCTTGAAGCCCCACTTCGTGAACAGCCGTTCGCCGCTCGCTATCGGAAAGCGCACGGCACGGGCGACCGTGGCGAGGGCGTCAATATTCTCCGGCGGGATCGGTTCTTCGTACCAGAACGGGAAGAACGGTTCCAACCGCTGCGCCACGCGGATGGCGTTCGCAGGCGAAAACCGCCCGTGCACCTCGATGAGCAGATCAATCTTTGGTCCGACCGCCTCGCGGATCGCGCGAACATTCTCGACAGCGGCATCGGCTTCGTCGTTGCTGATGAACAAGCCACTTTTGCCGAAGGGGTCCCATTTCAGCGCAGTATAGCCCCGCGCCACGGTCTCTTTCGCCATGCGAACATAGTCGTCCACCGATTGTGCGCCGTGGAACCAGCCGTTGGCATATGCCCGCAGCCGGTCGCGCACTTTGCCGCCGAGCAATTCGTACACGGGTGCACCGTATGCCTTGCCCTTGAGGTCCCACAATGCTTGCTCGACGCCGCTGATCGCGCTGTTCAACACCGGGCCGCCGACCCAGAATGCACCGCGATACATCTGCTGCCAATGGTCTTCGATGCGGAACGGGTCGCGCCCCGTCAAATATCGCGCCAGTTCGCACACCGCCTGCATCACGGTCGCCTCTTTGCCTTCCAGCGTTGCCTCGCCCCACCCGTACAGCCCCGTGTCCGTCGTCACCTTGACGAGTACGAGCGGACGCCGTGCCGGTAAATAGTGTGGCTCCACCCCGACGATTTTCATCGCTCCCCCTCCATTTACTTCTCTCAACAGGCTGCCACGGTACTACGGGAGCGGGGTGGAGGCAAGAAGGACGAATGACGAGGGCGAATTATCCCTTCCGGCTATCCCGCCAGCGCACGAGTTGCTCAAGGAGCGTCGTATCGTAGTCCGGGCCACCGCCGCCGACGATCAGGTGCGTGATGCCATGCGCGACGTAGTCGTCTGCCTGCGCGACCTGCTCGGCACTGTTGCACAAGATGGAGCGTTCGATCTCGTCGGGGTCGCGTCCGATCTTCGCGCACCATTCATCGAGGATGGCACTCTTGCGCCCAATCTCCTCCGGGTTGCCGAAGCCGTTCCAGATGTCTGCGTGCTGCGCGACAATCCGCAGGGTCACTTTCTCACCGCCGCCGCCGATCAGAATCGGCATATGCCCGTCGCGCACAGGGGGCGGGTTGAGTTTCGTCCACCGGTCGCGGATGACGGGCATCGCCGCATCGAGGTCTTTGAGACGGCTGGCGGGAGTGCCAAAGGGGTAGCCGTACTCGTCGTAATCGCGTTGCGCCCACCCGCTGCCGATGCCGAGAATGAGCCGCCCGCCGGACATGTGATCCACTGTCCGTGCCATGTCCGCCAAGAGGTTCGCATTGCGGTATGAGTTGCACGTCACGAGTGCGCCGAACTGCACGCGGCTTGTCGCCTCCGCCATGCCCGCCAGAAGCGACCACGACTCGAAATGCATCCCGTCGCGGTCGCCGTACAGCGGGTAAAAATGGTCCCAGTTAAAGAGCGTGTCCGCACCAATGTCCTCGACACGCTTCCACGCATCACGCATCTTCGCGTATGTTCCCTGCTGCGGTTGCACCTGCATCCCGACCCGAATCTGCGCCATGTAGTCTGCCCCGTTTCGTGGTTTCGCTTTCGTGCGGGCGCACCTCGCCCACCGTCCCGCAACGAGTGCGCCACCCGCACCATTCCCGCGACGACGCAAAACGCAGAGGAACACACCATGCCATACGGTGTGTTCCTCTACATGTATCGCATTGCGCGTTTCTCCGGTTCAGACTGCGGAGAGGGCGTTCACTTCGGCGACTTCGGCGGGAGTGAGTTTCCATGCGCCGCCGCGCACATTGTCTGCTACCTGTTCCGGCTTCGTCACGCCCGCGATGACGCTCGACACCTCCGGGTTGGCGACAAGCCACGCGATCGCAAGATCGCCGACCGTATGCCCACGCTCCTCCGCCCACTGTTGCGCGTCGCGGGCGATGGCGAAGTTTCGCGGGGTGCCGTGTTGCCCTGCGAACCGCTCGTTGCCCGCTGCACGGGTGCCGGGGGGCGGGGCAGCACCTTCCTCGTATTTGCCTGTCAGCACGCCGCCGGCAAGTGGGCTGTACGGGATGATGCCGACACCGAACTCGCGGCACGCGGGCAGCAATTCTGCTTCAATCGAGCGGTCTACGAGGCTGTAGCGCGGCTGCACCGAGACGAACGAGACGAGATCGCGCCGGTCGCTCTCCCACAACGACCAGACGAGCTGCCACGCCGTGAAGTTAGAGCAGCCAATGTAGCGTACCTTGCCGTCTCGCACGAGATCATCGAGCGCACGCATCGTCTCGTCCAAGGGCGTAGTCGCGTCCCACGCATGGAGTTGCAGGAGGTCAAGATAGTCCGTGCCGAGCCGCCGCAGGCTGGCATGAACGCCCGACACGATATGCCCGCGTGACGACCCGGTGTCGTTCGGGCCGTCGCCCATTTTCATCGAGACTTTGCTGGCGATAAGTGCGCGGTCGCGCTTGCCGCCCAGTGCCTTGCCGAGAAACTGCTCCGAGACGCCCGCGTTGTACACATCGGCAGTGTCAAAGAAATTCACGCCCAGATCGAGTGCGGTATCCACCAGCCGCGCCGTCATTTCCTCGTCCGCCATCCGCCCGAATGTATTGCCGCCCAACCCGACGACCGACACTTTTAACCCCGACCGTCCCAGCCGCTTGTACTCCATAGTGCGCCTCTTTCGTGTGCATTATTCTGATACCGTACCTGCGGGCAAGCATCCCATGCGGGGGAAAGGGGCGCAAGCCTACGGCGTTTGCACGACCGCACGCGGTGGGGTACGCTACATAATCAGCGGACACGAAGAAAGAGAGACTGTCTGTGCATGTCGCCTCCCCAACTCCCCGCCCCCGCGTCTCGCGCCCGTTGCGCGTTATCACTGCGCTCGTCGTGCTAGCAACAGCGGCGGGCGTGTGGGGCGGCACAGCAGCAACGACCCGCTGGGAACATCGCGGCGTGGTGTCGGGATTGCCGGGAGCGGATTCGCCCGTCGTGCCGGGGAAATCGGTGGGTGTGCAAGTC
>JBBRMX010000069.1:0-14086 GCA_038230615.1 Thermomicrobiales bacterium
ACGGCAATTTTCCCGGCGCGAATGGCTTTGCGAATGCGGGAAGTGCGACGAAGCAGGTAGATAAAAGCGGGCAACCGTACGCCACCTTGCCGCAACCACTCGACACGAACAAAAAGCCCGCCGCGCCCGATTCGCGCTTCCCGGCAGACATGCCTGTGAAGCCGTACGACGCCGCGCAGTACGTCAAGGCAGACGACCGGACGGGCGATCTTGTCCACCGCTACTATCAAGAGCAGTACCAAATCAACGGCGGCAAGATGGACAAATTCGTCGCGTGGTCGGACGCCGCCGGTCTTTCCATGAGCTACTACGATGCGACGAATTTGCCGGAGGGCAAACTCGCGCAGCAGTACACGATGTCGGACAATTTCTTTCACGCTGCGTTCGGCGGGTCGTTTTTGAATCATTTCTGGCTGGTCTGCGCGTGCACACCGCAGTTCCCCGGTGCGCCCGACGCAATGAAGGCGCAACTTGATGGCGGTGGCGTCATCACGAAAGACGGCAGTGTCACGCCGGATAACTATGTCGTCAACACGGCGTTCACCGTAAACACGCCGCATCCGGCAAGCGTAGCGGCAGACCAATTGATGCCGAACCAGACATTGCCGACAATTGGGGACCGCTTGAGCGACAAAAATATCTCGTGGGCGTGGTATTCCGGCGGGTGGAACAACGCGACGGCAGGTAAGCCGGACACGCTGTTCCAGTTTCATCACCAACCGCTCGCCTATTTCAAGAATTACGCCGACGGCACCCCCGCGAAGGCGCAGCATCTCAAGGACGAGCAAGATTTCCTCACCGCAGCAGCGGCAGGAAATTTGCCGTCGGTGGCATTCATTAAGCCGCTCGGTGACGATAACGAGCATCCGGGATACGCATCGTTGCAGCGTGGGCAACAGCATGTCGCCGATCTGGTCAGCGCGATCCAGAACAGTCCCGCGTGGAAAGATACCGCCATCGTCATCACATATGATGAGAACGGTGGGCGGTGGGACCATGTTGCGCCGCCCGTCGCGGACAAATGGGGGCCGGGGTCCCGCGTGCCGACGATTGTGATCTCGCCCTATGCGAAGAAGGGCTTCGTGGACCACACGGTCTACGACACGACCTCGATCCTGAAAACTATCGAGATGCGCTACGGTCTTGCGCCGCTCGGCACGCGGGACGCGACGGCGAATGACCTCGCGAACGCCTTCGATTTCTCGCAAGCCGCCCCGACCGGCACTGGTGGCGGGAGTGTGTTGCCTGCGACAGGACACGCAACGCCGCAATCCGACAATCGCATACCCGGCATGTTCTTGCTGATGGCATGTGGGGCGGTATCGGTCGGGTTCGCGTTGCGCCGCCGCGTATCGCGCTAAGCGCGGTCGTATTCTGCGGGGGAGAATTGATCTCTCCCGCTTTTTGTACGGTGCAACATGGGCGCATCCTCATGGTTAGATAACAATTCGATCACGAATCTTTTGCATCCCCGTGACGTTCTCGCGGCACACTACTGCATGGCGCGGGTTGCGCTGGTACGCGGTGGCGTGGGAATGGGGAAACGCATGATCGAAGTACGGCATGTCCGCAAAGTCTACCCGAACGGGCATGAGGCGTTGAAAGACATCTCGTTTCAGGTTCCGAAGGGGCAGATGGTGGCGATCATCGGGCGCAGTGGCGCGGGCAAATCCACCCTGTTGCGCTGCCTGAACGGAATCATTCCCGTCACGAGCGGGCAAATTGCGATCAACGATGTCGGTATCACCGAAGCGGGTGCGCGGGAACAGCGTGAGGTGCGGCGGCGCATCGGTTTTGTGTATCAGGAGTTCAACCTCGTTGACCGCTCCACGGCATTCCGCAACGTGGTATCGGGGCGATTGGGACAAATGGACCCGTGGCGTTCGGCGTTCGGCATCCTCCCGCGTGCAGACCGTGAGATCGCGCTGCGGTGCCTCGACCGCGTGCAGTTACTCCAGAAGGCGGCGCAGCGGGCGGATCGCCTGTCGGGTGGCGAGAAACAGCGCGTCTCCATTGCCCGTGCGCTCGCGCAAGAGCCGTGGGTGATTCTGGCGGACGAGCCGGTTGCGTCGCTCGATCCCGAACTGGCGCACGAAGTGATGGGATTCCTGCGGAAGGCGGCGACGGAGGAAGGCATCCCCGTATTGGTCAACATCCACGATGTCACGCTTGCCAAAGAATATGCAGACCGCATGATCGGCATCGCGGAGGGCATGATTGAGTTCGATGGCACGCCCGCCGAACTGACGCCGGAAGTGCAGCGGCGCATCTACCGCCGCGACCCGCGCACAATGGGGGCGTCGGATGCCTCGCCCGCCGCTGCGGTACCCGCCGCACCGGATATGCCCGCGCCCCCGAAGGAGGTTCCCATTGGCGACGCCATCCATTAGCGCACCGCTTTCACCCGATCCCGTCAAGAACCATCCGCTCGCCAGCGGTTCGCCGCGCATCGGGGGGCAGGGGATTCTCACAGGCGCGATCACGGTCGCGGTGATCGCGTGGGCATGGAACGGCACGAACTTCAGTTTCGGGGAGTTGGCGTCGAACATTCCCAATATGTGGCATTTCGTCCGGGGGCTTTTCCCGCCCCGATGGGATTACTTTACAAACTACGATCATGTGATCGAGCCGACGATTCAGACCATCCAACTCTCGATTATGGGGACGATCTTCGCGGTGATTCTCGCATTTCCGCTCGGCTTGCTGGCGTCACGGAATCTTTCCAAGCCGTGGGTATACCAAGCGGTGCGTGCGGTGCTGAATATCTTCCGCAGCATCCCCGAAATCGTCTGGGCATTGATCTTCGTTTCTGCCGTAGGGCTGGGGATTTTTGCGGGGACACTCGCCTTGATCGCGGGATCGGTGGGGAGCCTCTCGAAAGTCTTCGCGGAGAGCATCGAGGCGATCAATCCGCGCCCCGTCGAGGCAATGGAGGCGGTCGGGGCGACGCAGGTGCAGCAGGTTTCGTTCGCGGTGCTGCCGCAGGCGATGACTAATATGGTGTCGTACATCCTGCTGTACTGGGAGCATAACATCCGGGCATCGTTCATTGTCGGGTTCGTTGGCGGCGGTGGTCTGGGGTTTGAACTCAACACTGAGTTGAGCCTGTTCAAGTACCACGAGTTCATGGTGCATCTCATCATCATCGTCGTGCTGGTCACTATTGCGGACCGGATCAGCGCGACTGTTCGGAAGCGGTTGGTCTGACGGCGGCACGAAGAATGGCGTTTCATAGGAGGTCACACAGCATGACAGCACTCGGACGACGGGCATTTCTCGGTGGCGTCGCGGGGACCGCACTGACAGCGATTCTTGCGGCATGTGGCGGCGCGGATGCGACCAGCACGGTTGCACCGGCAGCGACGGCAACCAAAGCAGCAGTCGCTGCAACGACCGCTCCGGCAGCCGCAACGACTGCCCCGGCAGCATCGAGCGCGGCGGCAACGACCGCCCCGACCACTGCGGCAGCAGCAGCGACCACGGCTCCGGCAGCAACGACCGCCCCGACTGCGGCGGAAACCAGCGCAGTCAGCGCGACGACCGCACCGGCGGCGGCATCGAGCGCGGCAAGCACGCCCGCAGGTTCCAGCGTGGCGGCAGCGGGCAGCGGTACCGTGGCACCGAAGCCCGTTGCGACGGGTGAGAGCGGTCTCGCAGAGACAACTGCGGTTGCAGCATCCGGCGGCACTGCCCCGAACTTTACCGGTAAACTGTCGCTGAAGAAGGTCAATATTGCCTTCGTCCCCGGCGACGATCCATCCACCTTCTTCGATAAGAACCGAGACCTGTTCGCATACATGAAGCAGGTACTCGGCGTGGACGTGATCGGGTCGGTCGGCGCGAACTACACCGCCGTCATCACCGCGATGCAAGCGAAGAAGATCGAACTTGCATCGTTCGGCCCGTTCTCGTATATCCTCGCGAAAGAGCAAGCGAACGCGCAGGTAATCTTGCAGGGCGAGGACAAAGACGGCAAACTGGCGATCTACAACAGCCTCATTATGGTTCCAGCGGATAGCCCGCTTCAGAAACTCGAGGACCTGAAGGGCAAGAATTTCTCGTTCGTGGACCCGGCGTCCACCTCCGGGCATCTTGTCCCCTCGTACACCATTCTCACGAAGGCGGGGCTGAAAGAGACCGACTATAAGCCGATCTACGCGGGTTCGCACCCGGCCTCGTATCAGGCGATTGCGAACAAGAAGGTGGACGCGGGCGCGGTCGCCAGCGACATCTATGCCAGCGGCATCGCAGACGGCACGATTGACAAGAGCAAGGTACGGATTCTCGACACCTCGTTCGATATTCCCGGCAGCCCGATCGCGGTGCGTGGTGACCTCTCGCAGGCGGATCAGGATATTCTTACCCAGACGTTCCTCGCGCTGAACGACCGCCCGAAGGACGACAAACTGTATGTTGCATTCGTGCAAAAGGGTGGTTTTGGCACTGGCACCGTCAAGATTCGCAAGGGCGATGATGCTGCATACAACGAACTGCGGAAGATTCCTGCCGCGATCGGTGTAGACATCAAAACGCTGAAGTAACAATCCGCCGCCGCTATCGTTAAGAGTACCGCAGGGGAATGCTTCTGCGGTACTCTTTTGTTGTCACGGTATAGATGCGGGTCGCGGCATTGCAAAAAGAGACCAAGTGACGTGCTATACTCGCGGCGATTGTCGCGTATATGGGTCTTTGTGCCATTGAGATGAGCAGGGAGGAACGCAGGTATGACGGACAAGGCACCGGGCCGGTTCTCGCGCCGGATATTGCTCCGCAGCGCGTCAGGTGCCGCAGTCACGGCGATTCTCTCGGCATGTGGTAATGGCATCGCGACGGAAACGCCGGTCAATATTGCCGCAACGGTACCCCTCACGCCGGTCCTGCCCCTCACCGTGACCCGTACCCCGACACCGGGTGCGGTCGTCCCTAGCGGAACGCCAGTGCCGTTCGCTGCCGCCGCGCCTTCGCCTGTTGCGGCGGCTCCGGTCGCCGGAATGCCAGAGGTCACGGCGACAATGGCAACGACTACCCCTGTTCCTGCGGTCGTGGCAACCGCCCTGCCATTGCCGCCTGCGACTACTGCGGTCGTAGCGACCGCATTGCCGCCTGCAACGACGGGATCGGCGGCAACAAGCCCCGCCGCGACGGCAGGAAATACGAACGACATCGCCCGTATCCTTGCGCCGCCGCAGGGGACGCGCACGGTGGCGAATGCCCCCGTGCCGAGTGGTACGCCAACCGTCGCGCCGCGCAACCAATCCGCCGCGACGACGGCTCCCGGCGCGACCGGCATCGCCCGCCCTGCAACGACGACTGGCACAGTACCAACCGGCACCGTACCGACCGGCACTGCTCGCCCCGCAATTACCCCGCCCGCCGCGACCCTTCCGCCCATGACCCCGCCCACTCCCGCACTGGCGGCGCAGAGTGCTCCACGCCCGACAGGTGTGACAGGTACCATAGGCGCGGGAAATTCCGCCACCGCGATCCCCGCCCCGACGCGCCCCGTGGTGAACACGACGACGCTTCCTGCGCCTACGGATGTGTCGGTAGTTTCGGCGGTTATCACCGGCAACCCCGGCGTCGCGCCTCCCGGCGATCTTGCAGGAAAATTGAGCATCAAGCGCGTGACGATTGCGCTGCCGCCTGCGGACGATAGGCGCAAGATGCTGGCGGATTATCAGGAATTGCTCGCATACTTGCGGGTCGCGCTCGGTGTGGAAATCGTGGCAGTCGTCACGAAGTCCTACGCCGATACGACGGAATATCTGCGGGCGCGGAAGGCGGATCTCGCATTTTTCAACCCGGTCGGGTATCTGCTCGCGCACGACATTGCGAATATGCAGCCCCTCCTCCAAGGCGAATCGGGTGAGGGACGCCCGGTGGTGGACAACAGTTTCATTATTGCCCTTACCGACAGTACCGCGAACGCACTCACCGATCTGCGCGGGAAAGAGTTTGCGGTAGAGGACGGCGACCCGCTTTCCGGTCATTGGGTGCCGCAGGCAATCGTGCTTGACCGCGCACGGCTGACAGAAGACAAAGACTACAAAATCAGCGCGTACGGCAAGCATTTCGATGTGTACACCGCCCTGATGGACAAACGACAGATCATGGGGGCGATGTCCCGCGAAGTATTGCAGGCGGGCGTAGACACGAATGTTATTGATCTGAGTACGTTGAAAGTGCTCGATACATCGTTCGATATTCCGATGAATATGATTGCGGTGCGTGGCGATGTGCCGCCGACCGACCAAGATATTATTGCGGGGGCGATTCAGAGCATCAATGAACAGCCGCGCGACTCCCGGCTCTACAAAAATACCTTCTTCACCGAGCCACGTGGGCAAGCGTTCTTCGGTACGGCGGCAGTTAAGTTTCGCCGCGTAGACGATACATTCTACGAGGACTTGCGGAGTGCGCTGAAGCGGATCAACCTCGATTTCCGCGACGCCGCGACGAAATTGAACGAGACCGATGCCCGCGCCCTGCCGCCGCCTGCGTCGCCCCCCGCACCAACCGCGGTGTCTGCTACGGCGACGCCAGTACTCCCGACGGCAACGGCGGTGCCGCTAACCGTGACCCCGCCAACTGCCGCGCCACGTGCAAACACTGCGACCCCCGGCCCGACTGCGACCCGCACAACAGCAGCAGTCGTCGGACCAACTACGGTGCCACCAACGCCCGTGCCGCCAACACCCGTGTTGCCGACCTCGGTGTCACCGACATCCCGTCCGACGACTGCGGTGCCGCCGAGTGCGACTGCGGTGTCCGCTCCCAAACTTTCGGGTGCTTTCCAGACGGTGCTCGCCGGGAACCGACCGGCGAATGTGATGGTGCCGACTGATCTCACCGGGAGATTGAGCCTGAAGCAACTGACCGTCGCCTTGTTGCCATCGAATGACCCGCGCAAGACGCTGGCGGACAACAGCGAATTTCTTGCCTATCTCCGCGCTACGTTTAATATAGATGTGGTGGGCGCGGCAACAAATTCGCCTGTTGCGGTCTTGAATGCCCTGAAAAGCAAGAGCATTGACTTCGCATTTATGAGTGCGGATCAATATATCGTCGCGCATGATGGTGCGAACGCGCAGGTTGTGATACAGGGCGAAGCACCGGACGGTAATCTCTCGACAAACAATACCGTCGTTATTGCCCGTGCGGACAGTTCGTTCGTTAGCCTCAGCGATCTCGCATCGGGCAATGTCGGCTTTGTCGAGACTGATCCGGTCGTCGGGCGTGTTGTGCCGATGTATATCCTGCTGGATCGCGCGAAACTCACCGAGGGCAAAGATTACAGCGTGACATCAGTCGGCTCTCATGCCGATGCATATCAGGCAGTGCTCGATGGCGTGATTGACGCGGCAGCTATCGCCAGCGATGTCTATCAGGCGGGGGTTGCGGCGGGGCTGTTCGATGGCGAGGCGGTTAAGGTGCTCGACACCTCCTTCCCGGTGCCGCAAAGCCTCGGTGCGGTGCGCGGCGATTTCTCGCAGGCAGATCAAGAGTTGCTCGCACTCTGCTTCCTGACCATCAATGAGCAATCGCGCGATTCCAAGTTGTACACGAGTTTCGTCGCCGCCGCGCCACGCGGTCAGGGGACATTTGGCACGCAGACGGTGAAGATGCGTCGCGGCGATGATGGGTCGTTCAGCGAACTGCGAAATGCCGCGATGCGCGTCGGGTTCGATCTGCGAAAGTTGGTGCGGTAAATGGGGCAGGTGTTGACGCGGCGGGCAATCCTCCGGGGGGCGGCGAGCGCGGCGGTGGGCGCACTACTTGCGGCATGCAGCAGCGGGCAAGCGACTGATACCCCCGCCCCGGCTACTCCACCGACGGTCGCGCCGAGTGTGACACCAACCTTTGTGCCGTTGCGTGGTACGTCTCCCCCTACTCCCCCCGGTGCAGCGGTGTCCGGCGTGGTACCGACGCCATTTTCCGTGCCGACAATAGTGCCAACTGCACCAACAGCCATGATGCCGCCGACCGCGAGTACTGCGATAGCGGCGGGGAGTGCGCCCGCAAGCACCGCGCCCGCCGGGATGCCGACGCGATTGCCCGTGGCGACAACCGCGCCCGTCGTTGGAGGTTTCCCGACGGCGATGGGGCAGTCGGGGTCACTCAGTAATATTGCGGTGCCGGGCGATCTCAAGGGGCGGCTCAGTGTCCTCCGGTTAACGGTTGCTTTGCCGTTCGCGGCGGACGGCGCAAAGGCACTGGCGGACAACGCCGATCTGCTGGCGTATTTGCGGCAGGCGCTCGGCATCGAAGTGACCGGGGTGGTGCCGCCGACCGCCCCCGCGCAACTCGATCTCCTGCGGGCAAAGTCGGTGGACCTTGCATTTCTCGCGCCGATTACGTACATCGCAGCGCGGGACGAGAAATTTGTCCAGTCCGTTGTGCAGGGAGAGCGTCCCGACGGCAAACCCGCGATCAGCGCAGGTTTGCTGATCGGCATTACGGAAAACGGTCTGCTGTCGCCTGTAGAGTTGCGTGGGAAGCGCGTGGCGTTCGTGGACGCTGACCCGTTGTTCGGGCAGATCGTCCCCGCGCATCTACTCCAGACCCACCCACAACTGACGGAGGGGAAAGATTACACTGTGCGCCGCGTGGCGACCTTCGAGGAGGCATATCAACTCGTGCTGATGCGGCAGGTCGAAGCGGCGGCATTCCCCGCGCTCTTATATACGCCCGATCGCGGGGTAGATGTGGGCAAAGTGAAGATACTCGACCAGTCCGAGGAATACCCCGGCGGGATCGTTGCGGCGCGGCTCGATTTGCCTGCGGCGGATGTAGATACACTCGTCGCGCTCTTTCTCACGCTCAATGAGCAACCCCGCGATGCGAAACTCTATCAAAATACGGTTCTCAGCCCGCCACGTGGCAAGGGAAGTTTCGGCGGCGATACGGTGAAACTGCGCCGTGCGCCGGACAGCGCGTATGATCTGCTGCGGAAAGTGCCACAAGAATTGAGTACCGACGCGAAAGCCCTCGTGCGCTAATACGAAACATGGGCAACTCGTGGCGAGATGCATCGGCGGTCGATGTCGGGTGCCTGGGGGAGAACGGATGCAAGTGGACAGACGACGGGTAGGACGCCGGGCGGTGTTGCGGATCGCGGCGGGCGCGGCAGGTGCGGCGATGCTCGCAGCGTGTGGGGAAAGCCTACCGATGCCTACACCGACCCCGAACCGCTACATTTCTCAGACGCGTACTGCCGTAGATCAGGGGCTTGTCGTGGCGACGGCGGTGGGCGGGGCGGCGGGTGCGCGTCCTCCCAGTGATCTGCGTGGGCGGCTCGCGCTTCCCGGTGTGAGTTATGCCCCGATGCCTGCTGCGGACGGTGCGAAGGCTCTCGCAGACAGCAGAGAAATCCTCTCATTCATCCGCGATGCTGTACTGCTGCCAGTTGCGGGGAAAGTTGCGCCGACGAACGCCGCCTTGATCGAGGCGATGCGCGGGCGGGCGATTGATCTCGCGCTACTCTCGCCGTTCGCGTACATCCTCGCGCACGAGAGTGTGAATGCCCAACCACTAGTACAGGGCGAGGCGGGCGACGGACGCCCTGCGACGAACCGGGGCTTTCTTATCGCTGCCCCGAACAGCGGGATTACGACGCCCCCGCTCGTGAAGGGAAAAACGGTCGCGTTTGTTGACCAAACCTCGCTTGCCGGGTATCTCGTGCCAGCGTATACGCTATTGACGAAGTTTAATCTTCGTATCAATGTAGATTATATGCCGGTCTTCGCGGGGTCAGTCGCAGGGGTGTATCAGGCGGTGACGGGTGGCAAAGCGGACGCGGGAGCGATGCCGAGCGACCAGTTGGAGCAGGGCATCGGGGCGGGAACGTTCAAGCAAGACGCAATCCGCATTCTCGATACCACCTTCGATATACCCGGCGCGGTAGTTGCGGTGCGCGATTCGGTGCCGAACACCGACCAGCAGACCTTGCAATCCCTCTTTCTCACGCTGAGCGAGCAGCCACGTGGAGCGAAAGTCTACACGGATTTCGTACTCAGCCCCCCCGCCGGAAGCGGAGAACTCGGCCCCGGTACGGTCAAAATTCGGCGCGGCGACGACAGCCTGTACAACGAGTTGCGAAAAATCCCTGCCACATTAGGCGTGGACATTCGCACACTCGCACGCTGACGGGCAAGGGGGCGCGGGCATGGCGAGCGCACGCGAATTCGTACTGGGTCTGAATCCCGTTATTCGGCGAGACGAGGAAAACCGCGAGACGCGGATGCAGCCGCTCGCGCAGTATCTTGCGCAGGCTCTCGGAATGCCCGTTCGCATCGTTATCGAGCCGGATTACGATACGCAAATCGCGGCGATGCGGGCGGGCAACATTGATGCCGCATTTTTCGGGGAATACGCCTTTCAGAAAGCACAGTCCGAAGCGGGCGCGGAAGCACTCGCGGTGAGCGTCGAGGCGGGCAGCGAAAGCGCGGCGACCTACCAGAGTGTCATCGTCGCGCGTGCTGACAGCGCGATTCGCACGCTCGCGGACTTGAAAAAGCAACGGGTAGGGTTCGTGGATCGCGGTTCGACGGCGGGGTATCTCATCCCGCGCCGGATGCTGCGCGAGGCGGGGCTTGATCCCGATGCCGATATTGCGCCCGTTTTTCTGCATTCCCACCGTGCGGTGCTGGACGGTGTATATCGTGGCGAGGTGGCAGCAGGTGCGTTGCATCGCAATGACCTCCTGCGGCTTGCCGAGAGCGATCCCGCCGCCGCTGCCGAACTGCGGACAGTCGCAGTCTCGCCGCCCATCCCGAAGGGACCGTTCGCGGTACGGAAAGGGCTGGACCGCGACACGAGGCAACGGCTGTTGCAGGCTCTCCTGCGGATTCACGACGATGCGCCCGACGCGGCGGTGCTTACCGGGGTAGCGGGAACGCGCTGGCGTCCCGCCTCTACGCGCAGTGTCACGCTTAAAACCGTCGCCGCGCTTTCGGGGGTGTCATACGGCACGGTCTCACGGGTCATCAATGGGCGGGCGCATGTCGCACCGGAAACGTATACCCGCGTAATGAGCATCGTGCAAGACCTCGGCTTTCGCCCGAATGCCGCCGCCGTCAATCTGATAGCGAACCGCTCCGATCTCGTCGGGTTTGTCGTCCCCGATGCAGGCGATGCAGCCATTGCAGCATATACGCGTGGCATCCAGCGTGCGCTCACGCCGCACGATCTGCATCTTGTTCTCTGCCCGACCGGGAGCGACCGAGAGACCGAAGCGTATTACTTGGGATTACTCGATGATGGGCGGCTCGGCGGCGCGATTGTCACGGAGTGGAGCCTCGAAACGCCGCTCGTCAGTACGCTCGCGGCGACAGGCAGACCGCTCGTGCTGCTCGGTGCGGGCGGTGGCGGTGCGCCGGTACCGTCGGTCGCGCCGGATTACGACGCGCTCTGCATCGCAGCGGTCGAGTATTTGCGCGGGTTGGGGCATACGCAGATCGGCGCGGTCGTCGCGGCGATGGAAACACCGATCACGCGGGCGTTACGCAATGCTGGATGCACGAACCGCGTCCCTATTGCCCCCCATGCGTTCGATTTCCTGCGGGAACGAGACCCGGACCTCTCTGCGGTGATCGTGGAGACGGCAGATATGGCGATGGCATTGCTGCTTGCGGCGTCCGCGACGCATCTGCACGTGCCGGACGATCTGAGCGTGATTGCGCTGGAAGAATCGTGGTACGCGGGGGAAATCGCGGCGCCGTCGCTGACAACTGCCACGCTTTCGCTCGAAGCGGTCGGGGCGCGGGCGGTGGCAATGCTCGTAGAGCAAATGAGCGGTGGCGAACTTGCTGCTGTGCCGGGTGCCGCAGTGTTGCCGGTCGTCGTCCCTCGCGGATCAACTGCCACCCGCCACCCGGTCATCTGACGATTGCATCACGATAACCACATGGTTGACATCGTGTGATACGATCATGTAAAGGTTTACACGACCGGAGGCGCACCCATGAGTTCTTACACTGCCGTAACAATCCGCCCGTACGATAGTGGGGATACTGCTGCGTTCGCCAGTCTTGCGACGCAACTTGGTTACCCGGCGCAGCCTACGGAAATTGCGGCACGGCTTGGGTGGGTCGCGCAACTGCCGGGTCATGCGGTGCTGGTTGCGGTAGCCGGCGAGGAGGTCGTCGGGTACTTGCACATCGGCGTCGAGGTTGCGGTGCAGCACGATGCGGTCGCGACGGTGCTTGGGCTGGTGGTGGATGCAGCGCATCGCGGGCAGCGCATTGGGGAGCAACTGATGACGGCTGCGGAAGCGTGGGCGCGGGCGGAGGGTTTTGCGACTGTCTATGTACGCTCCCGCGTGATGCGGGCAGACGCCCACCGCTTCTACGAACGGCTCGGCTACACGAACGCGAAAACATCGTATCTCTTCACGAAAACGCTCGATTGACCCGACGAAGGAGCAACGCGCATGGACAGAGAACGGCGATTTGAAGCAATCGCGGTGGCGCGGGCATCAGACCTCGCGCCGCTGGCGGAGGTGGTGCTGGCGGACAGCCCCGTACGTGTCCTGCGCGGTCCGACAGTCGGTACGATGATGCTGCGGGCGACCGAAAGCGTTGTCGGGCAGGTGTTCAATGTCGGCGAAGTGCTGGTGACGGAGGCATTCGTCGCTATCGGGGAGCATCAGGGGTACGCGATGGTACAGGGGATGGAGCGCGAACTCGCGTTGGCGGGGGCGATTTGCGATGCAGCGGTCGAGGCGAACCACGCCGTATCGCCGCGCATCCTCGCCGCCCTGACAACTGCGGAGGAACGCGCTACCGCTGCGACCCGTGCGGCGTGGGCGAAAGTCGCCGCAACCCGCGTCGTCTTCGATGAAATGTAGAGACATTCTCCCCACTGCGGGCAACAACACGGCGAAATGTGCATGAGGAGAGGGACATACGGATGACGATACACGCAACGGAACCGGTCGCGGCAGCGCAAATCACCTTTCGCACGCTGTTGATGGCGATGGCGACGCCGGGGACGGTGCATCGTCTCGCCCCGCGTGCGGGTGAATCGCCAGAAGCGGCGGTCTGTTTTGCGTTACTCGACCACGAGGTGCAATTCGCGGTGGTCGCACAGGACGGGCGCGAGACGGGCGTATTTGTCCGGCAGATCGCACTCGATACCGGCAGCATCGTGGGCGAGATCGAAGACGCATCGTTCATTCTTACGTATGGCGCATTGCCTGCGGAGGCGTGGCACGTGGTGCGGCGCGGCACGCTTGCATTCCCCGATGCGGGTGCGACGGTGGTGTATATCCTGCCCGCTGTCGGAGAGGCGCACACGGGTGTACCGTCGGTAATGCTGACGCTCTCCGGTCCCGGCATCGAGACGACGCAGATGGTGACGCTGGCGGGGCTGCCCGCGACCGAATATGCGGCGTGGCAACACGCGAACCGCGATTACCCCATGGGTGTAGATGCAATCTTTGTGGACAATGCGGGGCGCGTCGTGTGCCTCCCCCGGTCGAGCACGATTCAGCAGACAGAGGAGGGGTAACACCCGTGGGCTACGTCGCGGTCAAGGGGGGGATGGATGCCATCGCCGCTGCCGAGGAACTGGTAAAGTCGCACGATGATGCAGCGGGTGTCGCGCCGCTCGATGTGCGGCAGATTCTCACGCAGCAAGGTGCGCTGGTGGATCAGGCGATGGGCGAGGGGAGCCTCTACGCGCCGCTGCTCGCCGCGCTTGCTGTGAAGCAATCCGAGGGCGACACGATGGAGGCGGCGTTTCTGCTGCGGGCATATCGCTCGACCTTGCCGCGCCTCGGGTATACCCTCGCTGCCGATGCGAACGAGATGCATGTGCGCCGCCGGATTTCGTCCACATTCAAGGATATTCCCGGCGGGCAGGTGCTTGGTCGCACGCGGGACTACACGCAGCGGTTGCTCGATTTCTCGCTGATGGACACCCCGCCTGCCGATACCCCGACACAACAGGAGAGCGATGCGCATCTCGGTTCTGCCCCGGAACCGCCGACATTTCCGAAGGTATCGGGGTGGATGCGGGCGGAAGGGATGTTGCCGCCCCTGCCTGCCGAGCCGCCGGAGGGGGAGCCGTTCGACATCACGCGGGA
>JBBRMX010000070.1:0-13808 GCA_038230615.1 Thermomicrobiales bacterium
CAAACCCCGGTAGCGATGGCATGCACGCCGCTCTCACCCGGTAGTGCATTTGCGAACGACGGGTTCAAGGCGCAGTTCGATCAGGGCGAGGCACTCGCAGCGAATTTCTGGGGGCCGCCCGATACCGCCGGATTGTCGGAGCCGTATGCAGAAGCACCGGGCGGTGGTACGCGCATCGTGCAGTATTTCGACAAAGGGCGCATGGAACTGACGAACCCCGCTACTAACACCGTCACTAATGGGCTGTTGGCGAACGAACTAATTACCGGGCTGACGCAAATCGGCGATAGCGTCTTTCAGATGCGTGCCGCCGCCGCGATCCCTCTTGCGGGAGACCCGGATAATGTCGGACCGACCTATGCCGCGCTCGGCAGCACGGCGAGTATGCTCCTGAACGCGACCCCGGCGCGGACGGGCGGGCTTGTGGTGGCGACCGTCGCGGCGACTGGCGCGGTTACACCGGGGACGTCGGGGACAGGTTCCGGTCCGACTGCGCTCTCCGCCTACGATAGCGCGACGCAGCACAATGTCCCCACTGCCTTCGCCGATTACCGCGACAAGGTCGGCGTGCTAACCATCGGCTATGCCAAAAGCGAACCGTTCCTTGCGACCGTCAAGGTCGGCGGCGTACAGAAGCAGGTAATGATTCAGGTCTTCGAGCGGCGCGTACTGACCTACACTGCCAGCAACGATGCCGCATTCCAAGTGGAAATGGGCAATATCGGGCAGCATTATTACAAGTGGCGGTATTGCACCGCCTGATCGTATCGCCTGAGATGGGAACACAGGGTGTGTGCCGAATCATGATTCGCCACGCACTTTGTGCTCATTGTCCATATTGCCCGTAGTACCCAGTAGAGCGATGTTCACGGTACACCGGCGATACAGGGAAAACGGTAGGGCAGGCTAATGCCTGCCCTACCGCGTATATCCACTCTCGCTAACCTCCGTGACCCCTGCTATTTCCAGTAGGTGAATGTTGCATCGGTGATGACTGCCGCAAGTGGCGTAGTCGTCGGTGGGCGGTTCGCGGGCGTTGGGGTCGCCGCTGGTAGAGGCGTTCCGGCGGCAGCTGGCGTCGGGGTCGGGTTTGGAGCCGGAGTCGCCGAGCGAGCATCTTTGCGATTGACGAAGCAGATGGATGTGTACTGCTTGGCGACGAGCAGCGTTTTCCGTGCGTCATCAGCGTTTTCGAGTTGGGCAATGAGTTTCTCTCCGTCCATCACGGCATTGCCAACAACACGCAACGTCGCACCATTGTTGTACGTGGTGCAATCCTCCGGCGGTAATGCTCTACCGAGCGGCGGTTGGGCGGCGGCGGCGGGCGCAACGCCAGTCCAGTAGGTAATTGCCCGTGGAGTCCGCGCACCGATGACGCAGCGACGGGTATATCGCCGTGCCACTTCCCGCGCACGTAAGGCATCGTCCTCGGTCTTGAAGGTGGCAATATCGAGACCCGTCTGATCTTCCAGCAGCCAGACCGACTGGTTCGGTCCCATGCCGGTTACGCGCATTAGCACCGGATCGTACGAGCGGCAGTCCGCATCTATCGGCGTGAGGGCGGTTGCAATAGCGGTGATCGTCGCGTTCGTCAGAGCCGCAGTCGCGGCGGCGTTCGCGGTTGCGGTGCCAGAAGTGCTTGCCGCAGCAGTGGTGCCAGCGGCAGTTGTGGATGCCGCTGTCGTCCCCGCTGCCATCGTTGCGCCTGTGTTTACCATCGTCGGCATCACCGTCGGGGCAACTGTGGGCACGACGGGGGGAAGAGAGACGGGCGGAACGACTACCGGCACAGTCGGGATTGGTGCCGCACCCGCAGTAGGCATCGCCACAGTCGGCACCGCGACGGTCGGGGGCGGGACCGTAAGCGCGGCGGCGGTCGCTTGCTGCGGCACCGGAGTTTTGGGGAGGATGACGACCGTTTTGAAGTCGCTTGCAGGCTCGATACCACGATTGGTGGCACTCACGGTGAATGTCGTCTCTCGGACAATTTTCACCGTCATTGTGCCTTGGCGGTCGTTCGACAGGATACCGTCAACGGATGACTTGACCTCGACCCGCTCGGCGTTCCCCGCGTCCCATGTAATTTTGACGCTCTGCCCGACTGCATCAAGAATCGTCGGTTCAACCGTCAGTTTGACGACGGGCTGACCGGGAATGAGCGTCGGTTTGGGGGTGGGGGTAACGGCGTTGACGGTAATCGTCGCCTCTTTCTGTGTGCGGAGCAGCCCGGACGCGATCAGTGTAAGCGTCTGGTCATTGTCCGCGATTAACGACTGGCTCCCCGCGTGCGCGACATTCGTGCCGACTGGCTTAATGTCCACGCGATCTGCATGTTCGGTGTTCCAAACAACCTTCACATCGTCCCCGACGACGGGCTTCAGTGGGTAACTGTCGAAGGTAATCGTCGGGGTGAACCACCAGCGGAGCAGCAGCAACACGAGAGGAAACAGAATGGCCGGTACGAGCGGTGCCCACGCGGGGAGCAAGGCGCGTTGCACCCATTCCGCACGCACGCCGGACGGGGCGGTACCGATGTGTGGTGTCGCATCTACGACGAATGCACGGGAATGAGCGCGGCCGATCCAGTTGCGCGATGCGCCGACTGTGAGTGCGACCGTGCCGGTATGTCCCGGTTCGAGGTCAATTTCCGGGCGGTCAAAACGGTAGCGAATCTTCTGCTCGTCATCTTTCCCTGCCAGTGTGTATCGCTGGCTGGCATTGCTCCGGTTCTCGACATTGACCGCGTAGCGTGCTCGCCAACGAGTTGTCACGAGCGACGGAGCAATGCTCAGCACGCTCTCGCTGTAGGGGAGGATTGTCCAGACGGTCTCGGTGCTCTCGGATTCGTACGAGCGTTCGCGCGAGTGGGCGCGGATCGTGATCGGATATTCGCCTGCGACATATTCCGGCGAACGCACCGTAGTGATCGTCAGCGCGACGGTCGTGTCTTTGCCGGGGTTGAGTTGTACTTCCTGATCGGGGAGCCGTATCCATGCGGGCGGCATCCCCTCGACAGTCACGCTGAAGTGGTCAACCGTCGTGCCGAGATTAGCGAGCCGCACCTTTACCGTCACCGGCTGCCCCGGCGTGATCGTCACGTGTGTAGTCTCTTCGAGCGCGACCCCGATGCGCCGCGCCGCGCTTGCGTGTGCGTGCGCCGGTGATTGCGCGACAAATTCCGGCGTCTCGGCGCGTGGAATTGGGGCAGTGTATGCGTATGTGGGCGGCGTATAGATCGGCGGCGGTGGCGGCGGTGGCGGAGCAGATACTACGGGCGGGCGGGCGGGTGCACGCGGGTCGCTGATCTGCCACGAGAGCATGTAGGAGCCGACGCGCACGATTTCCTGCTCGTTCCAGCGTGTGGCAGTGTGCGGGGCGAGCCGCTGTCCAGAGAGTGTTGCCCCGCCCGGTGCGCCGAGATCAGTGAGAGAGACCTGTTGCCCGTCCCAACCGACATGCAGATGCTGCGGGGCGATGTCGCTGCCATCGAGCACGATGATATTCCCCGCGTCCTGCCCGACTGTGACGCCGTAGCGCGTGACTTTGACGCTGTTGCGGACTTGCCCGGACATATCCTGCACAAGGATTTGCGGCATGACTTGCGCCCGTGCGGAGGATGGATGCGCCACCGACGGTGCCGGGCTGCGGAGGCTTTCGAGGATTGCTCGGAGAGCCGCCTCAAGTTCGGCAGCAGTTGCGTAGCGTTCCTGTGGGAGCTTGGCGAGGCAGCGCATGATCACCGCTTCGAGGGCTGCGGGGAGATCGGGGCGGACATGCGAGGGCGGCAACGGGATCGCCTCGATGTGCTTCTGCGCGGCATCGTTCGGGCTGCGAATATCGAACGGCAGATAGCCCGTCGCCACCTCGTACAGGATGATGCCGAGCGCGTAAATGTCGCTGCGTCCATCGAGTGGCGTCCCGCGGCACTGCTCTGGTGCGAGATAGGCGAGGCTGCCCGTCGCTGCCGAAGGGCCGAGATAATCGTCGTCTACGATGCCTGCCAGCCCGAAATCGCTCACTTTCGTGGTTGTTTGTCCGGTAGGTGACCCGGCGGGCGCGGCGGCGAGGAGCAGATTTTCCGGCTTGAGATTGCCGTGGATGACTCCCGCATTGTGCGCGTACGCGAGGCCGTCCGCCGCTTGCCGGACAATCTCCAGCCCATAGGGAAGCGACAATGGTTGCCCCCCGCTCGCCTGCTGCTGGAGCAGGGTGCGGAGTGACCCGCCCGTCGCAAACTCCATCATCACCACGGGTGCTTCGCCCGGTTCCGGCAGGAATAGCTCGAAAATTTCCGCCACATGGGGATGACCGAGGGCGGCAACACTTTGCAACGCCCGCAGAAACCGGGCGGCGAACCCGGCATTGGTGCCGAGTTCATCGTTCGCAACCTTGATCGCGGCGATTTCGCCGCTGACGGTCTGGACGCCACGATAGACCTGCGTAATGCTACCCGCGCCGATGAGCGATTCAAAGCGGTAGTTGCTGACCGTCGTGCCGACATAATTCGTCATACGATGATCTCCAGCATGTACCCGGTGTGCGCGGGTTTATGGGCAACGATCAATTGCTCGACCAGTTCGCGGTCTACGCTCCCGTCGGGCGGCAATGCGAGTGTGACCTGAAAGATGAACGGCCGATCGGTCGGCTCTGTGACCCGTGGCGCGATGCCGGTGCAGACTTCGATCATGCGCTCGATGCCGTAGCGCGTGCCGCGCCAGCGGTAGAGATCGGTCGCTTCCGCGATGAAACGGCGTATGCGCGGCTCCGGCCAGTCAGTGTTAATCGAGAGATCGAGCCAGCTTCCGAGCCACGGGAAAAACGACGGCGGGCAAGTATACGGATCGAAATACATCGCAATCTGGTCCTGTCGCCGTTCGAGCGGCTCCCAGAGCGATTCAAAGATGAGCAAAAATCTGCCGAGGAAATCGTTTTCATGGAAGATGACCGGCAGATCGTGCAGATACGCACTCATCGGCCCCTCTGCGTGTTCCATCGGGTAGGCGGTGCGCTTCATTGGGAGCGCGGCGATCAGCGGGATGGCGAGCGGGGCGGTGTCGTATTCTGGTTTCGGGGACGGCACCACAACGGCGGCGTCAGGCGATGTATCCGGCGCGGCGACGGGCGATGCCTCGTCCACGATTGGCACCGCCAACACCGACGGTGCGCCCTCCGGTTGGTACGTAATCGTATACGAGCCGACGCGCACGACGGTCGCGCTTGTGAGGGGATAGGGCTGGTTCGGCAAGATGCGTGCGCCGTCGAGCAGCGTGCCGTTTGCGCCGCCGAGGTCAATCAGTACGGGGCGACCGTCGTCTACCCGTATCTCAGCGTGGCGGCGCGACACGAGCAGGTCGGAGAGCGCGAGGGTATTGTCCGGGGAACGCCCAATCGTGATGACCGGTACATTCAGCGGGATCGTCTGGACGAGCGTGTCCGCCAGACGCACGATGAGTTGGCCGATAGTCGCGGACATTCCTTACGCTCCCGATTCGTTATCGCGGCGACGTGTACTCTTGTAACCCGAACTATGTACCTACCGGACGCGCACATCATGGCGACCGGAGCAAATAAGCGCGTCGCGCAAGAGGGTGAGACGCAGACCGACGCTGCGCGGGTTCGCCCCGTTGCCCGACTCGCTCACCCGTATCTGGACATCTTCCACCGATTCGACATCCGGCACGCGCAGCAGCAGTCCGTAGATTTCGGAGACGTGCAGATCGCGTCCGAACGGCCACCCTTCGCCACGCGGCCCACCACGGTACGGGTTGAGGAAACGGTACAATTCCGTCTCTGCACGGGCAATTACTCGCGCCGCCTGTATCTGGCTGCTCCCCTCCGCGAGTTGCAGTGTCGTCTGGATGCTCACCCATTGATACTGCGGCGCGCGCACATCGAGCGACGTGCCGATCACGCGCCGCTGGTTCAAATCGGCGAGCACGGCGGCACGCAATTCTGCTGAGAGGGTCAGCCGTTCCGGGGTGATGCGGTCGTGCTCCTCATCAATCTGCGGCAAGACGACGACTGCCACTTGCCCCGGTGGTAATCCTCCCGGTGTGCCGGGTTGCGCTCCCGGTGTGATGCAATGGGCGCGGGCAACCCCCGGAAGTTGGCTGGCGAGGTATTCGTAGTCGTCGGCGGTCACGGCCCGGGTGCGCGTGCGAAGCATATGGGGCGCACGCAATTTGGCGTGCGCCAGCGTCTCCGCGTTCCGCCCGCCGAGTGCCGGTTCCCAGTTGATCGCGCGGGTGATATAGGGAATGGAGGTTTTGAGCACGCTCAAGGCACCCGCCGGGATGTTGCCGATCATCCCCCCACCGTACTGATAGCGGTCGAAGCGCAGGGTGCTTCCTTTCGGTGGCACCGCCCCGAAACGATACACATTGCCGTCCGGTTGCAGCAGCGACGGGCCGAGCGTCAAGGTGCCATCCTCGTTGTCTAGCGTAAAGCAATGGTCGTCTCGCCCCGCGTCCGCGAAATCGGTCTCCTCACGCCAGCGTTCCACCTCGCCGCCGGAAATCTCGACGATCAGATTTTCCTCGTGCGGAGGGCGAGCGAGTAACGGGGTATTGAGCAGCCGGAAGGTCTGACCCGGTGTCCCGTCGCTCTGTCCGAGCAATTCGTCGCGCACCGTGATCGCGTGGCGTGCGCCGACTGTGCCGCCGCGTGCCTCGACACTCAGCCGCTCGATGTCCGGGGAGACGCGATACGAGTTCTCCCCGCTTGCTTGGTCGTCGTTCAGGCGGCACCGCAACCAGAACGCACGGGTGCCGTTGATCTCGCGTGCCGCCATCGCCGGGGTGCGAAGCACGATCTCGCCCGACTGGTTGAAGCCACCCGTGCCATCGAACTCGACGACGCACCGCGCCCAGCCCGTTTCGCCGCCACGCCAGACTTCCCAGTCGAACGGCGGGTTAGTTGGGTCAACACCCGCGCCACCTGCCGTCTCGCATGTGAGGACGAACGCGAGCACGTGGTTTCCCTGATCCCCCGCGAATGCCACGTACAATGCATCGCCGGGGGTAAGCGTGGGCGGGAAAACGGGAATGCGCTGCCCCGGCAGACCGAGCTGGGGCAATTCGTGTTCGATCCATGTGCGGGTACTCGCGGACGGCCCGCTGCCAGAGAATGCACCCGCGAGACGCGGCGGGCGAATTGTCACATCAGCATCGGTTGTGAAGACAATCGCGGGGCTGGTTTCGGTGCGAATCGTCGCAACTTCGGTATCTTTCGGCAGCGTTACATCGTTCGGTTGGGCTGCGGAGAGATAGAACGTTGCATCGGTGCGGGCGGCTTGCGGCGGCTCCAAACGGACGCCGATCAGACCGAGGAAATTGACATACATCGCGTCGGGTATCTGGTTGACGCGATAGAGCAGCATATCCGTCATCCACGCGAACAACTCGATCAGCGTGACGCCGGGATCGCTTACGTTGTGGTCGGTCCACTCCGGGCAATAGCGGGTAATCATACTTTTCGCTTCGTCCACGATGTCCTGAAACCGCCGGTCATCGAGTCTCACTGTAGGCAACGGCATCGCTTCTCACCCCTCACGCGCTGGCGGGCGTCTCTTCCGGGAGCCGGTAGAACGGGAACACGAGTGTCCGGCTGTCGTAGGTCGTTTTGACGATGTACCGAATCTCGATCAGCAACCGCGCCCCGTCGTCAGGGTCGGGGCGGGCGGTAACTTCCTGTACCTCGATGCGCGGTTCCCACATGCCGAGCGCGTCTTCGACATAATAGGTCGCAAGCCCCGCCGTTGTTGCATCGTTGGGCGCGAAAATCAACTCATGCAGTTTGGAGCCGAACTCCGGGCGCATCACCCGCTGTCCTTTCGGGGTAAGCAGGATCATCTGGATTGCCTCCTCAATGTCCCGGTCGTGACGCGCCAGCGCGATGCGGCCCCGCGCATCCACCCCGACCGGAAATGCCCACCCAACTCCTTTGAAATCTGCCATCGCAGCCCCCTCCTTAGCCGATCAGTACGGTAGAGACCGCAACGACGGTGCCGACGGGCAAATCGGTAGGGTCGTTGCAGGTCAGGGCGGTATCCCCGGCGCGTGCCGCCTGTTTGCCATTGATAAGTACCGTCGCGCTGCCGGTGATGATCGTGCCACGATTCATCGGCGGGCGGGCAAACGGGCCACCGAGCGGGATGTGTGGCGGCATATTCTGCGCTACGCTCCCGACTGTCGCTGCGGCACGCCCCTCGATGAGCACGCTCGTGCTCAGATTCTCGGTGAGGATACCGCTGAACGGGTGCGGCACTGGCGTTGGCACCGGCACCCCGGCAGCAGCAGGAATGAGGACGATATGAATATCTATCGCCGTGACCTGATCTCCCTGTTTCGCCGCTGGTTGGCTCATGTGCTGTGCTCCGTTCGCGTAGCGAGTATACCGTAGCAGAGACCGGGTGCGGAACCAACCGACGCCCGCGAATCTGCTTGTACGGTGTTCCTAGTTCAGTTTGATGACCGACCCCTTCACATCCACGGTCGCCCCCGCCTTGATCTCGATCTGCCCTGATGCCTCAAGACTGATGTTGCGATCTGCTTTCAGAGAGAGGTTACCCTGTACCGAGATCGAGATGTCGTTCTTTTGCGTGTCGAAGACGATCTTGTTGCCGCTCTTGTCCTCAATCGTGATCCCGCTCCCGCTGTCGCTATCATCGAGCGTAATCATATGACCGCTGCGGGAGCGGATGACGCGCTGCTCAACTTTGCCGCCCTTGATGGCTTGATCGCTCCCCTTTGAGGGGGCGTCGCGCCCATTCCAGAGACCGCCGAGGACGTACGGATACTGCACATCACCGTGCTCGAACCCGACAAGTACCTCGTCGTTGACCTCCGGCAGAAATTGAAAGCCGCGTCCTGCTCCGCCACCGGGCGAGACAACGCGCGCCCAGTTGCTCGCGTGGTCGCTGGAGAGGGCAGGGAATTTCACCTTGACCCGTCCCTGTTTTTCGGGGTCCTGATTGTCGGTCACGATGCCAATGATGAGTCCCGTCGTCGTCGTGTGCGGTTCTTCGGGCGCGAGAATATTGAGGAGTGTCGCCGCCCGATGCCCGGAAACGCTGAACTCCGTACCATATCCTGCTTTGGCATTGTACGTATGGTGTGCGCTCGTGACGAAATACGTGCCGCTGAACCGCACGCCGACCGCGCTGATCTCCACCGCTGCCCCTGCGATAATCGCCGGATTGCCCCCGCACGCCCCCTCCGCCTCGATGAACCGCCCCGCGATCTGGTCCGCAACTGCCTGTGCGAGACGGTCGGCGGTTGTCTGTGTCCGCACGGGTTGGTCGGTCACGAGCGCGTGCGCCGCAAGATTGAAGGCGGCGTGCGTCAGTTCGCCGCCGGATTTCGACTCGCCGATGTGCGTCGCGCTCTTGCCGTTTTTCGCCTGCCCGACGATCTCTTGCCGCGTGTCGGGGTCCCAGCCGCGCACAACGACATCGTCCACCTGATCTACCGTAGTCATACGCGGCTGGAAGGTTTTCAGGGTCTTGCCCCATTCGAGCTTGACCGCTTGCCCGTTCTGCTTCGGTGCTTCACAGTGAAGGGTCTTGCCGCGCACGAAGAGCAGATAGCCGAGTGCGGCGGCGCGGTCGCGCAGGAAATCGAGGTTGCTTTGGTTGCGCTGGAAGATGTGGGGATGCACTTGGCTCGTCGAGTCCATCTCGACTTGCAACCCGACCTCTTTGGCAATCTTGCGGACAATATCTTCATCGGTGAAGTTCTGGAAGGTTCGTACCGCCCGCCCCCGCGAGAGCCGGTGCAGGCGGTCAAATGCCCGCACGACGAGATGTTGTGCGCTGGGGCGGAAATCCGGTTCCAACTCCACAATTTCGCCGTCAAAGAGCGGGTCAGCACGCTGCCCTGCTTTGGCGGAAATCTGGACCGTTTTCCCCGGCGCGAGATGTGCATCGTCAATATAGTGCAGGTGTGGGTCATGCAGGATGAGCGTTGCCACATCCGGCAGGTGCAGGCTACTCTCGACCGTGACATCGGTCAGGTCGTGCATAAAGACCTCGGAAGCGTCCGTGCCGTCAATTTTTACATAGAACTGGCTCAGCAATCTGCCGGTATCAGCCATTCGGAATCTCCAGCACGGTGCCGGGGACGAGACGGCGAACGCGCTGGAGATTGTTTGCGTCCGCGATCTGCCGCCACGCCGTTGCGTCGCCGTACATAGACCATGCGATCCACTGGAGCGTTTCGCCCTCGTTGACAGTCCACAGGCGTTCGCCACCTTCGCCGCCGGAGGTCGGGTTTTGTTTCGGGTGCTGTTTCGGGTCCTTTGCCTGCTGAAAATTTACATCGAGCGTCGTACGGACGGGCGTACCGTCCGGCAGGAAGAGCGTGAATGTCTGTGACAAACTCGTGATGACTGCCACAAACGAAAGCGACTGCCCCCACTGGAATTGCACAGTCGGCGGGCGGGCCTTCTTCGTTTTGGGGTCTTTAAGGCTGTCGTCAATCAGCATCAATTCCCAGATCGCATCGGTGTACGCCTTACGGACATCCTTTTTCGCTTCGTACGTATCGAAAAAGAGCTGCATTTTGAGCGTCGTCGGCTGACCGCCGCCGAATTCCATTGCCGGGACATTGGTGCTCTTATTTTTGCCCTGCGTCCACGAGTTCGTTTTGGCGAACGAATATTCTTTCGGGTTGAACATGCAACTGATCGGCGTGCCGCCCTTGTCAAGATTGACAATTGTTGCCGGGGCGAGGCTAGTCGTGGTGCTCATGGGGTCGCGCTCCTATTCTGTGTCACCGCGCACTGCGCCGCTCGGCGGCGAGCCTGCGTTTGAGGATTGCATAGACTTGCCGCGAGAGGGCATCGAGGTCGGGTTCTGTCGGTGCATGTTCCGGCGGCGTGGGCGTGACCGTTGCCGGTTCCCCCTCCGCTTCCGTTCCCCGCTCCTCGCCTGCCCGCTGGATTGCGGGCGCGGCGTCCGTGAATGCCGGTGCCGCATCGCTCATCGCGGCGAACGTCATCGGCGCGGGGGCCGCGATTGCCGCAATCGCGGTCGGTTGGGCGGTGGGGGCGTTGCCGGTGTTCGGGTCCGTCAACCAGTCCGGTAATGGTTCCCACGGCATCGGCAAGCCGCCCCACGGGTCTTCCGCCGCTGCGATTGGTGCGGGCGGCACAGCGCGAAGATCGATCTCATCAGCCCACATGTCATGCGCCGTGCTTGTGTTTTTTTGCTCCGGTAGGGAACTTTCCCCTGCCCGCTCTATTCCCGGACGGAAGGCGCGGGCAGCGCGAATAACGCGATTCTCCACCCGCAGCGCGATTGCTTCCTCTCCCGCGTCGGGTGCCGATTCCGGTTGCGCGGTCACGATGTCCGATGTGGAGAGCGGTGATGCCGGGGCCGTACCACGCGCCCGGAGAACCGGCGGCACAAAGAGTGGGTCGCGGCGGCGAGCAATGTGGGTCAGTTCATGCGCGATCAAGCCGAGCGTGCGGGGCGATTCGAGGGCATCGTTGCCGGGTGCGAGCGCAATTGTTGCTCCATCGGTGATCGCGTCTGCGCGATATGCGGATGCGGCGGCATGGGCATCGGCATCGCGGCGTACTGGCACTTCGGCAGGGTCAATACCGACGACAGGCGCGAGGAAGTGCCGAACCGCCTCCGGTAGTGGCGTCGGCGGTGCGGACGATGGGCGCGATGAAGGCGGCACAGTCGGCGCAGTTGGCATCGGTCGCGCATCGCGTGTCACCGATGCACGCACGAGGGGAGGCGTACCCCGCACCGATTTCGCCGCTGCAACCGTAGATGCGATGGGCGGCGCGGCAGTACGAATCGGGGTGATGACCTGCGGATCGTGGATGCGCTCTGCCGCTGGTCCCGCGTACGCAGTGGGCGCACTATTCGTCTCTGTCGTTTCTGGGAACGGGGAAGCCGTCGGCGGCCCACCGAGCCGTGCTGCCCATGCGCGAGGCGACCGATCCTGTTCACCCGACAGAAAGAGATCGTCCGCAGTGGGAGGAGTAATCGGCGTTTCTCCGATGGGTGCGGTCGTGGCGGGTAATGCGGCGGTCTGTATCGGCACCGTCGCAGGTTGTGCGGGCGGCACTGCCAATTCCGCGTCACGTCGTGTCGTCGCAGGAGAACTTTCGCGCACACTGATGTTCTCAATGGGGGACATATCGCTGTCGGTCGCTGGCAGCGGCACAACCGACGCAACGGCTGCGTCGGTTCCCTGCCCATACGTCGAATCGTCTGCGAACGAAAGCGGTGCGGGTGCGGGTGTAGACGGTATTTCCGCCCCGGTCGTCGGTGCATCGAGCGCACGCATCCGAGCAATGAGGCTCATCATGCGATCTGCCGGTGCACTATCGGCACTATCGGCATTGTCGGTGCCATCGCCAGCGACCGAAGCCGCGCTCTTTTCCGGTATTTCGGGTGCCGCAGGTACGGGCAGCGCGGGCGATGCCGCACGATGCGATACCGGCGGTTGTCGCAACCGTGCCGCGCCCACAATCTCCGCGATAGGGGGGAGTTGCGCCGATGGCGGTTGTGCCTCTGTTGCGATGCGCGGAGGCGGAGGCGCATCTACCGATACCGAGAGCGCGGGAACGGGCGCGGAAACCTGCGTCTCTGGACGTAGTTCCGGTGCGGGTGCAGACGTAGTGCGTGGTATGGTCGAGGTCGGTGGTATGGCGGTGGCGGGCGTCATCACTGCGTCCGGCGCATCGGCAATCACTTGGGAAGACGAGGCGACGTCTGCGGGCGTTGTAGGTGCAGACACCGTGGATATGATCGAGCGGTCTACGTTGCGCGACGTAGGCGGTTCAGGCTCCGGCAGAGCGGTAATCGTCACAGGTTCAGGCGTAGGGAAGGCAACCGGCGGTGTCGGCGCGGGCGAAAAGGCATCTGCGCCTACGGTGTCGGGCGTGGCGGTGTGCGGCACTGTTGCTGCTGCTCCTGCTTCTGCAGCGGACACGGGAGTGGACGGAGCAATGGGCGGCACCACCGGAGTAGGCGCGGTGGGTTCTTTCGCCGCGACAGCAGGAAGCACGCGACGAATTGTGCTTTCGCGGCGTACCGCTGTCTGGCTTGTGGTTGGCGTAGATGGTGTCACGGGTGGCATTGGTGCGGTCGGTGCGGTCGGTATTTCACGGCGGATAACGGGGGGAGGCTGCATGACGGGGGATGTATCCGGCATCGCTCTGGCGGTGGCGTCGGGAACCGCATCCGTCCGTCTATAGATAGGGAGGGGCGTTTCCCGCTCAATATCGTCGGCGGGGAGTGGCGTTCGGTCGCTTCCGGTGGCGGTCTCCAGCGCGGCGAGAACTGCCTGCGACTGTTCCGCACTCGTGGTGCTCGTGTCTCGGACACTAGGTGCATCGTCCGCCCATTCCGTCACTTCTAGCGGCGCGGGCATGACGAGCGAGCGGGTGAGCGTACGCGGCGCACGGAAAGGGCGAGCGTTCTCGCCGGATGGGGGGAGTGTACCCTGCGTATCATCGCTGGATGCGAGGAGCCGTGCGATGCGTGGTGTTGCTGCGACACGGCGCATGAGTGGCTGCCGCGCCGTGAGGTGGCGCGACAGATCGTGCTGGCGATGGAGCCGCTGCATGAGCCGTCGTAACACGCACTTACCCCGTTTCTAACCCGCGATGGGCAAGTTCCAGCGTCTCAATCGCGGCAGTGTTGCCGGTCGAGTTGAACTGTGGCCCGATCCACTTGACCGGATACGCCTTAATGAAGTTCCAGCGCATCAGTTCCTTGCCACGTGCGTCGTACATGATGACCGAAACATTGCGGCGCGTGATCGTGCCTTGCATGACTTCCATGCACC
>JBBRMX010000071.1:0-13653 GCA_038230615.1 Thermomicrobiales bacterium
CTTTCCACCTTGATCGCGGGGATACTGAGGCGTTCGGGAAGCGGCATTTTCGGCTTCGGGGTCGGTTCCGGGGCAGGGGGTGGGGCGGGTACGGGGGTAGGCTGGATACCGGGGCTACCGTCCGCATTGGGCGGCACGGTCGGGGCGGGGGTTGGTATCGCAGTGGGAACGGGCGCGGGCTTTGCGGTCGCGGCGGGGATGCCCGCGATGATCTGACGGCTTGCGCCGCCACTGCCGCTCCCTGTCGTACTGACGGGTTGCGCGGCACGGGTTTCGGTGTTGGCAGTGGGGGTGGTGGCATTATTTGGCACGAGCGCACCCGGTACCGTGGAGGGGAACGAGGTCGGCGCGACCCGCCCACCCGACGGACCGAGGGTGACGCTCACTGGCTGGCGTGGGGCAGCACCCGCAAGCACGGCGGGCGTCGAGACACGCAGCAAGAAGGAATCCCGCTCCTGCTCTTGCTGGTGGTTGTTCCACAGGCTGACACCCACAACGATGAGCGGGATCAGGACACCGATAAGAATGAGGGCAGTACCAAAGCGATACCCGAAACTCCGCTTCCCGGACGGGCGCGGTTCCGGCGGGAGTTTCGCGGGGAGTGGTGGCGGCAAATCGTCGTCGCCGCCTTTGTCGTCGAGTAGGGAAGAGGCAGTCGGGGCTTCGTTCAGGAGGGCGACGAGCGTTGCAACTGCGGCACTCGATGGGCGGACGGGCGGTTTTGCTTTCGCAGTCGGGGTACCGTCGTCCGCTGCTGCTTTGTTCGCTTCGTTTGTGCCTTCGGGTTGTTCCTCGTCCGTCGCACCCGCAGCGTTCGCAGTATCCGCAACGTCTGCGGCGGCATTCGCCACTTCCGGTGCGTCTTCCGACACATCGAAAGCGGGCACGGCGACATCTTCGGCGATGTCTTCGGCGGCATCCGGTGGCGCGATAGGCGTAATTCGCCACGCTGCCCGGATGCGATCAACCTGCGAGATTTCCGTATCCACATTCGCGGCATCTTCGTTCGAGGCTGCATCAGGCGCAGCCGCCATTTCCGCTACGGGATCGGCTGCGAACGTATGGCGGTCTTCGACCATTTCCGCTGTGTCCGCTATATCAGATACTTTTTCCCGCGTCTGATCGTCGTTCGCCATTACGCTTCCTCGCCTACCTGTCTGCCAGTATTGCCGTCCCTACTCTTCACCGTACGGACAATAGCCAATGCATGGATGTATCGTCAAGTGGCAAATCTACCTGTCGCGCCCCTCGCGGTCATTTTCCGTGTCCGCGCTGCCTTGACGGAATACATTGAAGGTCTTATCGTTAGAAATGCTAACAGTCAGATGATCTAGGTACCTCGCGGGGGCAAGAATGCTCGCAACAGACGACGAACGCACCGGAGAAACCGCCACCGACCACAGCGACGACCCGCACGATGATGCGCTGGTGATCGCGATAGACCGCACAGTATCGCGCATTAACCGTGCCATCCGCACCGCGCTGGAACAATCCGAGGGCGTCGGGCGGTTGACGATGCCGCAACTGCGCTGTTTGCAGGCAATGGCGGCAGATGGTGGCGTCGCTTTGACGACGCAACTGGCGCGGCAACTCAATGTCGCGGTGCCGACGATGACGAGCATGATTGACGGCTTGGCGGAGCGCGGGCTCGTCGAACGGCAACAGAACGCTGCCGACCGCAGGCAGGTTCGCCTTCTGCTCACGGACGCGGGACACGAAACCCTCACGCGCTACGAGCACATCGCGCATGACCGTATCCATCATGTGCTGACCCACCTGAACACCCGGCAGAAAACCCGTCTCCGCGCCGCATTCGCGGATGTCGCAGCAGCATTGGACGACGACGCGAAAGGCGGCGACTGACCTTATGGCAACGATCACCCTCCCCGCCCTCGCAGCGACTATCACCGCGCCCCCATCGGGGAGCGACGCGGCGATTGAAGTGAACGGTCTTGTGCGAACATTCGGCAATTTTACCGCCGTAGACGGCATTTCGTTCGCGGTGCGGCATGGCGAGGTCTTCGGCTTCCTCGGCCCGAACGGTGCGGGCAAGAGCACGACAATTAAGATGCTCTGTACGCTGCTCCGCCCGACCGCCGGGAGTGCACGCGTCAACGGCTATGATGTAGCGCGGGAGCAGTCCCGCGTGCGGCAATCTATCGGCGTCATCTTCCAAGATTACAGCCTCGACGACCGCATCACGGCGGAAGAAAATCTGCGCTTCCACTGCATGATTTACCACGTTCCCGCCGATGTGCGGGAGGAGCGCATCGCGCAGATGCTGGAGATGGTCAATCTCTCCGACCGCCGCAAGGACAAAGTGCGGCAGTTCTCCGGCGGGATGAAACGGCGTCTGGAGATCGCACGGGGGCTGCTCCATCATCCCGCCGTGCTTTTTCTGGACGAACCCACCGTAGGGCTGGACCCGCAGACGCGCCAGAATATCTGGGAACACATCCACGCACTGCGCGTGCGCGAGGGCATCACGGTGTTCATGACGACGCACTACATGGACGAGGCAGAGAACTGCGACCGCATCGCCATTATGGATCACGCGCATATGATCGCGCTCGATACGCCCGCCGCACTCAAGGCAGGGGTCGGGGGCGACGTGGTGCGGCTGAAAACCGCCCACAACGATGATGCCCGCGCCTTTCTCATCGCGCACTACGCACTGGAGCCGACGATTGAGGACGGCGTGCTGCGCTTCGAGGTGGCGGACGGCGGGGCGTTTGTGCCGCAATTGCTGCGGGAGTTGCCGACGGCAGTGCAATCCGTGGACATCGCCCGCCCGACGCTGAACGATGTCTTCTTGGGGATGACGGGGCGGGTGATCCGCGAAGAGGGTGCCGAAGGCAATGCACGACTGCGCGACTCACTGCGCCGCCGGGGAGGGAGGGCGTAACCATGGCAACGATCAGCACCCCGACGACGGGGCATCGCGCCCTCCCCGCCACGAACCGCCTGCGCGAAATCCTCGATTGGGAAGCGATTCGGATGCTCTGCCAGCGCGACCTGATCCGGTTTGGGCGGGAGCGGACGCAATTGTACGGATCGCTGGCGCGGACCGTGCTCTGGCTATTCATCCTCGGCGCGGGGTTGCGCGGCTCGGTGCGCGTGCCGGGGAATATCTCGTATCTGGAGTTCGTCTTCCCCGGCATGATGGCGATGGCGATTATCTTTGCCTCGTTGCAGAGTGCGATCAGCATCATCTTCGACCGCGAGTTCGGGTTCCTGAAAGAAATCCTCGTCGCGCCCGTCTCGCGCTCATCGGTGGTACTCGGCAAGGCATTGTCCGGGGCGATCATCGCGACGGTGCAGGGGACAGTGCTGTTTATCTTCGCGCCATTCGTGGGGGTGTACCCGAACCCGCTGACAATTCTCGCGTGCATCGGTGTCATGCTGCTGATCGGGCTTGGGCTCACGGGCATGGGCATCATGATCGCCGCCCGCATGACCTCATTCGAGGGCTTCGGCACAATCAACAACTTCATTGTGTTGCCGCTCTACTTCACGAGTGCGGCGCAATTCCCGCTCACGGGTGCGCCGCACTGGTTGCAGGTGCTGGCACGCGCCAACCCGCTCACGTACGCGGTAGATCTGCTGCGTGGCCTGCTTGTGAATGTCTGGACATACAACGTGGCGATAGACCTCACGGTGCTGACCGTCTTCGCGGTGATCGTGCTGTGCGGCGCGACATGGATGTTCACGCGGCAGGAATAACGCAACGAAAAGACAGGGAAGAAACGACCGAAAACGGATAGGCACAGCAGCAGACGACAAGGGGCAACCGACATATGGCGGCAAGCAAAGCGACAGCAGAACCGATTATCCCGACACTCGACACGACGGCAACAACGAAACCGGCGGCGATAACGGTCGGGACAGCGGGCGAGCCGACAACCGCCGCACCAAAGAAGGGGATGTTCGCGGCACTGGAAATCCGCGATTATCGCCTGCTCTGGTGGGGCATGGTTATCTCCAATATCGGGACGTGGATGCAGATGGTGGCGCAGGGCTATCTCGTCTATCAGTTGACGCATTCGCCGTTCGCGCTGGGGTTTGTGGGGTTCGTGCGGGCGGTGCCGGTGCTCTCGCTCTCGCTGTTCGCGGGGGTAGTCGCAGACCGTGTAGACCGCCGCAAATTGCTGATCGTGACGCAATCTTCGGCGGGCGTCTTTGCGCTTGTACTGGCGGTGCTGACCTCGACAGGCGTAATTCAGGTCTGGATGATCCTTATCCTCGCGTTTCTGTCGGCATCGGTCATGGCGTTCGACAACCCGACGCGGCAAGCACTCATCCCCGATATTGTCGGCAAGCAGTACATGACGAACGCGATTGCACTCAACTCGGCTGCCTTCAATGGCACGGGTGTGATCGGGCCGTCACTGGCAGGGGCAGCACTCGGTGTGATCGGCGTAGCAGCGTGCTTCTATATCAATGCAGTGTCGTTCATCGCGGTGATCGGGGCATTGTTCCTGATGAAATCGGTGCCGAACCGCACAATGCGGAAAGCCTCGATGCTCGAAAACCTCCGCGCGGGCTTCGCCTATGTGCGGGGGAATCGCGTGGTCTTCTCGCTGCTCGTCCTGATGGCGGCAATCGGGCTGCTCGGTCGCCCATATACCCAACTGATGCCCGCCATACAGCGCGATGTGTTGCATGTCGGCGCGGGCGGCTTGGGTGCGCTGATGGCGTTCTCCGGTCTGGGGGCATTGGGCGGGGCATTGCTCGTCGCCGCGCTCTCGTCGTACACACATCGCGGGCTGCTCGTGATGATCTCGGTAGCGGCATTCGGCATCTCCATCGCAGCCTTCTCGCTCTCGCGCTCATTCCCGCTCTCACTGGCATTGCTGATGGTCGTCGGCTGCGCGGGAACAATGTGCATGTCCATCACGAACACGATCATTCAGGTGAATATCCCCGGCGAACTGCGCGGGCGCGTGATGAGTATGTACACGATGATCGCGATGGGTTCGATGCCACTTGGTTCGATGATGCTCGGCTCGGTGGCGACATTCGCGGGCGTGCCGGAAACGCTATTGATCGGCGGCGCGGGGTGCCTCGTCGCGCTGGCACTCGTCAATCTCTGGGTCCCCGCGATCCGGTCATCGAACTAGCCCGATGACGGACGACCGCCGCCCTACGAGCCTGCTCCTGCGCCGCCCGCATCTGCACGATTTCCCGCCCGCGCCCACATTGCCGGACGGTTACGCGCTGCGGCGTGCCACCAGCCCCGATGACGATGCGGGCATGGCGGCACTGCTCACGGCGGCATTCGACGAACCATGGGAGATCGCCCGCGTGCAGGAGCGGCTAACACGTACTCCGGATGTGCTTGCGGTCTATGTCATCGAGTGGCATGGCATGCTTGTGGCGACGGCATCGAGCCAGATTCGCCCACAGCGATACGCGAACACGGGGTGGGTGCATTGGGTCGGCACCCACCCCGCGCACCGCCGTAAGGGTCTCGCGGTGGCACTGCTGGCGCAATTGATGGCGGATTTCACGGCGCGTGGCTACGATGATGCCGTACTGCACACGCAGGATTTCCGCCTCGCTGCGATCCGCGCCTATCTCGCTTTCGGCTTTATCCCCATCTACGATGAGGAGGGCGACGATCAGCGGGCGCGGTGGTCGGTGATCTTCCAGCGGATATTCGCGGGCGAGTGACTTCCACACATCTCTGCCCGCCTCGCCGTTATTCCTCGCCGACGTAGGTCGTTTTCCATGGGCCAATCGCAGTGCCGATGATGATTGTGTCCGTCTCCGCGCCGTCGTAGTGGACGGCGTTCGCGGGGACAAGCAGATAGCCGCCGACGGGGAATATCCGGGCGGCTGCTTTATCGGTCGTGGTGCCGAAACCGAGATGCATGGCTCCCTGCACGACTACAACACGGGCATCGGCGGTGTGCGCGTGCGCGGGGTCCCAGAACCCGGCGGGCATGAAAAACGCATACGTAAATGCCGTCCCCGGCACATCGCGCACACCTTCCAGCACGGAATAACGCGTGCCGTCCGGGTAGGTCTCCTGCCATGTAATTGTCTGCGGGTTCCAATCCATCGCCTGTACCACGGTTTTTCCTCCTTGTGGATGGTTGCCGACACTCCGGTTAGTATCGCGGCGATGCGGGCAGCAGGCTATCCGATTCTTGCGCCGGAACCGGGCAATCTACGTGGTTCCTGTCCACAAAAGCAGTTCGCCACGCGGGAGGACGAGAGCGCGGGCATCGGGGGCTTCGCGGGCGAGGGCGCGGACGAACTCCTGCGGGTCTGCGAGGTTGGTCGCAAAGAGATCGTAATGCGTTGGGATGGCGGTGCGCGTACCGAGCATGGCAACGGTACGGGCGGCGTCATCGGCGTGCATATTGCCCCCGCGCCCGTTGATGACAATCGTCGCAAGATCGGGGGCAAACGGTCGTACCTCCGCAAGGCGCGGGTGCGCTTCGGTGTCGCCGCTGTGGTAGATGCGTGTCGTGCCCGTATCGAGCACAACGCCGATTGCGCCGTCGGTGTGCGGGTGATCGGCGAAGACCGCATGCAGTGTCCACGCCCCAAACGGGCGCGATTCCCCCACATCGAAGGCATCCATCTGCGTCTCCGGCACGCCGAGTGTCGCCCACTTTGCCCGCACGCCACGCGGCCCGATGAAGCGCAATCGGGGATTTGCGGCGACAAACTCCGGAGTTGCTTCGGGGTCTACATGGTCGAGATGTTCGTGCGTCGCGAGGATAGCGGTGCTGACAGCGGCGAGTTCCTGCGGAGTGAGAGGCGGCGGAAACTGGCGTGGGGTTGGGTTTGCGCGGTGTGCGCCCGCATCCGATAGGTACGGGTCGACCGCCAGCACCGCGCCGTCGCTCCCTTTGAAGATAAAACTGCCCTGTCCTGTCCACCAAAGCGCGACCGCACCCGCCGGAACCGCCGTCGCTGTGATCGCTGCTACCAGTTGCGCTGTCATCGTCGTCCTTCTCGTGTGGGTTAGGGTGGGCTTGCCTACCGATTGATTGATCTGAACACACGCAGGCAGGCTGTTAGACGTGCTGCCGTGCGTCCCATTCTTCGCGCAGAATGCCCATCAGCACGGTATCGTAGTACGCGCCGTCCACGCGCTGTGTGCGCCGCAACTGCCCTTCGATGACGAAGCCACTCGCCCGATACGAACGGATCGCACGTTCGTTGCCGCTCCACGTATCGAGTTGTACGCGCTGCATTCCCCAATCGGCGAACAGATGCCGGAGCAGCAAACCGAACGCCTCGCGTCCGTAGGATTTGCCCCAGTACGATTTCTCGCCGATACCGATGCCGATTTCGGCGGTGCCGAGGCTGCGGTTCATACGGAAATAGCCCGTGAAGCCTATCGGTGTACCGTCGTGCGCCCAGATCGTCCAGTGTTCCGCGACGCCGGGAGAGCCGGACGGCGGGGTGTAGCGGGCGATGTACTCGGCGTACGTCAGGTCAGGCGGGGCTTTGTCGCCCTGCGCCCAATGCTGCACTTCGGGGTCGCGCTCCCAGCGGTAGCCATGCAGGTAATCCGCATCGGTGATCGGGCGCAGGGTGATACGCTCCCCGGTCAGTGTCACGCGCTCCATCTCCTTCGCCTCCGTTTCGTCCGCTCGTGCCGATAGTGTATGCTGCATGGCAACGGAACGCACCACCTCACGCCCGCATACTGTACGGAGGAACCCACCGATGACCGAAACTGTCCGCGTCTCACACCCCGTCACAACGTACGCTATCCCCGCACTGCGCGACGCCCTCGCGGGGATCGTCGCATTGCCCGCACTTGTCAAGCCGGGGGCGAACATTGTTGTCAAGGTGAACCTCGTCAACGGCGGCAGGGCGGACGATGCGGCGGTGACGCATCCAGCGGTCGTCGCGGCACTCTGCGAGTTGCTGCGCGATTGCGGCGCAGGGCAAATTCTCGTCGCGGACGGTCCTTCGTCGGCGGGGCCGGCGGCACAAGGCTTCGCGAACGGCGGCTATCTCGAAACCCTCGCGCCGTACGGGGTCGGTTTTCTCGATTGCAACGAATCCCGCCCGGTCTGGGTGGATGTGCCGGAGCCGCTCGTCGTCGGGCGTATCCCGGTGCCGGAAGAATTTCTCGCGGCAGACGTCGTCATCAATGTGCCGAAGATGAAGACGCACCTACTCACCGTCGTGACGCTTGCGCTCAAGAATTTCGTCGGTGCGATGCCCGCAACCATCGTAATGACTTCGAACGGCGCGACGCGCAAAAGCACCGCGATCCGGTTGCACGGCGCGGATATGTCCAATGCGATCAGCGACTTGAACCGCGCTATCCCCGCGCACCTGCACATTATAGATGCCGTCGTCGGCATGGAGGGCGTGGGACCGACGAACGGCACGCCGATCTTCACCGGGCGGCTCATCGCCGGGACAAATGCCGTCGCGGTGGATACGGTCGGGGCGACGATGATGGGATTCGCGCCGGAGCGCATCCGGCACATCGTCACCGCCGCCAATCTCGGTCTTGGTCCCCTGACCGGCACGATCATCGAGGGCGACATGACCACCGTACCGTACGAACCCGCCTCCTGCGTCCACCGCGCAGCACGCGCAGCATAGCCAGTAATGAGTAATGAGTGGACACGTAACGCACAAATGCTCATTTCCCGCCTCGTTACATTGAGCCGAAGGAGTAGCCGATGTGGGTAATCGTGCGGGATACCGCGACGGAACTGGTGTACCGCGAGATCGGACGCATCGTTGCAATCTACGCGGTAGAGGGCGGCGACCACTTCGTGAAAGTGGCGGACAAGCCCCCCCACGCGATTCTCGAAGATTTCTGTCTCGGTCAATTCGCAGATCGAGACCCGACATTGACCGACCCTGTGGATACCGTGACGTATGACGGGCGGGAATACGTCCTCGGTGATCTCGTGGAACTGACACTGCAATTGGTGAAACACCCGACGTGGCACGAGAAACGGCTCGTGACGATGCAGCACCGGCACGGCGACTACTTCGAGGTGCTGGAAGATCACATGAACGCCGCCAGCGCGGAGTTTCGCGTGCCGCTGTAGTCGTGGCACGGTGCGGGTGCGGAACACATTTCCCGCACGCACCATCTTCACAACGATGAATTGCACGCGCTGCGAAAGGAGACGCCGTCATGCCTCCAACTCCCCCGTCGCCCTCGCTCCCGCTCCCGCGTGATCTGGGCGACGGGCTGATATTGCGGCGGGCGACTGTCGCCGACACCGACGCCCTCGCCGATTTCAATGCCCGCATGCACCACTATGATGACGGTTCGCCGCAAGAGGGTGTCCGCATCTGGACACAAGATATGCTGCGCGGCGATCACCCTGCGGTCACCGCGAACGATTTCCTCATTGTGGAGGAGACGCGCACAAAGACGATTGCCTCCACGGTCTGTTTCATCGGACAACAATGGGCATACGATGGCGTGCCGTTCGGTGTCGGTCGCCCGGAACTCGTCGGCACTAATCCCCGATTTCGCGGGCGCGGGTTGGTTCGCACGCAGTTTGCGGTGTTGCACGAATGGAGCGCGGCACGCGGCGACCATTTGCAGGCGATCACCGGCATTAGGTGGTACTACCGGCAATTCGGGTACGAATACGCGCTCGATCTCGAAGGGGGGCGACATGGCGCATTTGCGGATGTCCCCGCCCTCGCGGACGACGCGACCGAGCCATACATCCTACGTCCTGCCGCCGAGCGCGACATCCCCTTCCTCGCCGCGCTTGATGCGGCGGCGGCGCAGCGGCAACCCGTCACCTGCCTGCGTGATGATGCCCTATGGGAGTACGAACTTCACGGCAAAACCTCCGGCAATGTCGGACGGCGCGTTATGTTCATCATCGAAGACGCCCAAACCGGCGCGGCAGTTGGTTTCGTGTCGCACCCCGTCAGGAAGTGGCAGGGGCGGCTGTGGCTCACCAACTGGGAAATGATCGCGGGAGTGTCATGGGCGGCAGTTGCGCCGAGCGTGCTGCGCTTCATGCGACACACAGGCGAACAGATGGCGCAAGAAACAAACAAACCCTGTACAAATTACCTGCTCGCATTCGGCGCGGTGCATCCGTCATACGCAGTGCTCGCCTCGAAATTGAACCGGACCGACCGACCGTATGCATGGTACCTTCGTGTCACGGATGTGCCGGGGTTTGTGCGGCACATCGCACCTGCACTGGAACGGCGCATCGCGGTGTCGCCCGTCGCGGGGTACACGGGCGAACTGCTGCTCAATTTCTACCGGAGTGGTGTGCGGATGGTCTGGGCCGCAGGACGACTGACAGCCTGCGAACCGTGGCAGCCGCCACCGGAGGAGCGCGGCGATGCGGCATTCCCCGACCGCACATTTCTCCAACTCGTCTTTGGGTTCCGCTCACTCGATGCGCTGGAGGCGGCATTCCCCGATTGCCGCGCCCGCACCGACGAGGCCCGTGCTGTACTGAACGCGATCTTCCCGCTGAAACCGTCGGAAGTCTGGGCGATTGCCTGACGGTTGCACATTGGCTGTTTCCATGTGGCGGATTGCCGCGTACACTGCGCTCAACGTGCCGAACCGCGTACCGATCTATCCGCAAGGGCAGCAGGAGAACCGCACATGACAACGACAGGCACCTATCATTTCGCAGCGCGGATGCGCGTGATGCTCCCTTCCCCGACGCTCGCCGTCTCCGACAAGGCGCGGCAACTCACCGCCGCAGGGCATGATGTCGCAGACCTCGGCGGCGGCGATCCCGATTTCACCACGCCTGCGCACATCATCGAGGCGGCGGCGCAATCTATGGAATCGGGCAACACGCACTACGTCGCCTCGGCAGGCATCCCCGCCCTCCGCAAGGCGATTACGGCGAAACTGCTGCGTGACAACGGGCTGACCTATGACCCGAACGGCGAGATTATCGTTACCGTTGGCGGCAAAGCGGCAATTGCGACCGCGCTGCTCACCCTCGTCGGAGACGGCGACGAGGTGCTTATTCTCGATCCCGGTTGGGTTTCGTATGTCCCGGCAGTGCAGATGACGGGTGCCATGCCGGTGCAGGTCTCCCTCTCGCCGGAAGACGGCTGGACAATCCACGAAGACCTGTTAGAGCGGCACATCACGCCGCGTGCCCGCGTGCTCATTTTCAACAGCCCGAACAACCCGACAGGGCGCATCGCCCGCCCGGAAGAGTTGCGGGCAATCGCGGCGGTCGCACAGCGGCATAATCTCATCGTGATCTCCGACGAAATATACGAGAAACTGATTTATGATGGCGCGACACACACGAGCATCGCCAGCCTGCCGGGGATGCAGGAGCGCACGGTTATCATCAACGGCTTCTCCAAGCCGTATGCTATGACGGGTTGGCGGCTCGGTTACATCGCTGCTCCCCGCGAATTGGTCAAGGAGATGGCAACCATCCACAGCCACACGATCACCTGCGCGACCTCGTTCGCACAGGCGGGCGCGATTGTAGCATACGATGGCCCGCAGGACTGCATCACGACGATGAACACTGCCTACGACCGCCGCCGCCGCCTCGTCGCGGAGGGGCTATCCGCGATCCCCGGCATCGTCTGTCCCCTGCCGGAGGGCGCGTTCTACGCCTTTGCAGATATTCGCGGGACGGGGCTATCCGCGACCGAGTTCGCCACACGCCTGCTCGAAACGCAGTATGTCGCCGTCACCCCCGGCGATGCGTTCGGGTCGGCGGGGGCAGGGTACGTGCGCCTCTCGGTGGCGAACAGCGATGCGATGCTCACAAAAGCGGTCGCGCGCATTGGGGCATTCGTCGCCAGCCTCTAACCGCTTTGTAGGCATTCTGCACCACGCAACAAAAAACGCCGCAGGCTGCGACGTTTTTTGTTGCGTGGTGCAGAATGCCTACGGTCGAGACGGGGGCGTCAGTTGTGCCGCGCTCGGCGTGACGAGAGACGAATTGACCGCCGGCACATTTACTATCGAGGTGTAGCTGACGGTGGACGAGGAGGCGGATGTGACGGGCGTCGCGGACGATGCGACGGGCTGCGCGGTCGTGATCTGATTGACCGCCGCCGGGTCGCCCACCTGATAGGCACCGATAATCTCGTGATTGGTATCAATGCCGTGCGCGGTCACCTGCCAGAAACCGGTTGTCCCGAAGACTACGGCAACATTCAGTTTACCGTTCGCATCCGCAAATGTGCTGTCGAGTGCGGTCACGACCCCGGTGGGACTCGTCGTCCAGAGCGAAATATGCTCGTTCGCCGCGAAGCCGACCCCCGTAAAGCCGACCGATTGATTTGGGGTGGTGCGGGTCGCGCTTGGCTGTGTGCCAACGCCTGCAGTGTCGCCGCTCGTCACGGTGGCAGTCGCGGCGTCGGCGGTGCTGGTGACCGCATACCCGCTGATCGTCTCGTGTGTGGAGTCAATCCCGTGTGCCGTCACCTGCCAGAAGCCGCTGCTGGAGAACGAGACCGACACCGAAAGCGAGCCGTTGCCGTCCGCCTGTTGTCCCGCGAGCGCAACAACACTGCGATCCGGGCCGGTTGTCCAGAGCGAGACATTTTCGTTCGCACTGAACCCTGTGCCGGTAAATGAGGTCTGCTGACCGATAATCGCCGGGAAGGTCTTCACACTGGTCGTCTGGGCGGCAACCGACATCGCACCCGCCACCAGCAATACCGTGAGCGCACCAAACGCGCCCCACCGATACCATCCATTACGTCGAATTCGCATACTCATGTCCCTCCTCGTGTGTCATGCAATGCGGCACCGAACCGCTGCCGTCACGTCATCGGGCGTACGACTTCTGTATGTTATGTCTACACCACACGAAATGGCAAGTATACGTACATACCCACGAATGTTTTATGAAGACTTTCTCATGTTTGGTGCAATGGAATACGGACCGCCACAAACCGTTCGCGTCACCGCACGGCGAAAGTCGGCGGGGTAGCGAAGAGACATTTCGGGAGCATCGCATGGACACCGCGCGGACCATCCACCACCTGCGTGATGCGGAAATCTACCGCAATGCTGGCGAGACCGTACGCCTCGCTCCACGTCATGCCGTGCGCGTCGCACAGATAGTGCATCACATCGCGCAGGGCTTCGACGCACGCGCCGTCGAGATCGTCCGCGAAGGCCAGAAAGATGAGATGCGCTGCGGATTCCGCACGCGGGCGGGCAATCGTGATGCCCTTTTGCACCGCAAAGGAGAGTTCGAGCCGATCCATCCCCGCCTCAATCGCGGTACCACTAACTTCGCCGTCGCCTTGTGCCGCGTGACCGTCGCCCGTGGAAAAGAGCGCACCCGACACGAACACCGGAAGATAGATAGTCGTACCAACACGCATTTCTTTGCAGTCCATATTGCCACCGAAGGCACCGGGAAACGCCGTCGGGACACGTTCTTCGCTGTCGGGGCAAGTCGCGTAGATGCCCATGAAGGGATCGAGCGGTACCGCGATACCGGGAGCGTACTCCGCGATACCCTGCTCCGGTCGAATAGTGATCTCTGTTTTCCACGGCGCGGCGACATCGTCCGGCTCTCCGCCGAGCAACCCACTGATTGCCGCCTTGCCGGGACGATGGGCATTAATACCCCACGTCGTGGGCGTAATCTCTCGCACCGTGACCGCCAGTGTATCCCCCGGCATCGCCCCCTCAATGTATATCGGTCCGGAGAGTGCGTGTCC
>JBBRMX010000072.1:0-13650 GCA_038230615.1 Thermomicrobiales bacterium
AGGGACAGAGAGACATCATGGCACACAAACTCGCAGAAAACGCGCAGACCCGAGTACTCGTCATCAACGACACGGAAGAAATCCTCAACCTGTTCCGCGATATTCTCGAAGACGAAGGCGGATACACGGTCTTCCTGTCGTCGTTCGGGACACAGCAAATCGAGACGATTGCAGAACTCAAGCCCGATCTGGTAATCCTCGATCTGATCTTCGACCGCGAGTATGTTGGCTGGCAGACTTTGCAGAAGATGAAGATGCGCCGCGATACTGCGAACATTCCGGTGATCGTCTGCACTGCCGAGGTAAAAAAAGCGCAAGATATCGAGGGATATCTCGCCGATCAGGGTGTCGGGTTAGTGCTCAAGCCCTTCACGATAGATGCGCTGCTCGCGGAGATTGTGCAGGTATTGCGCCGTGTGCCGAGCAATGTCAATATCGAAGGCTCGGACGCCTACAATCCCCACGACAAATAGCCACTCCTCACAAGAAACATCGAACCGCCACGATGCAGAGAAGACAGCAAGTGTGTTTTACACGTTCGCTGTCTTCTCTGCGTCCATCACGTCTTAACGGCGGGATGCGGTTCTACTGATGGCGGCGGCGTTTCGCATTGGGGCGGCGTGCGGATGGAGCAGCGGCGACGAGAGCGGTTTCTGGACCTTCACCCCAGACATCGTATTCGTCCGCCTCGGTGATGCGAACTGGCACGATCTCCCCGACCGGGTGCGTCCCCGCGACGAACACCAAGCCGTCTACCTCCGGCGCGTGCCGTTTCGCCCGCCCCGCGCTGATCGGGCTGGTAGTGCCGCGCTCGTCCTCGACTTCCCCTTGCCCCTCGATCAGCACATCGAGCGTCCGCCCGACGAGTGCGCGGTTCTTTTCGAGTGAGATACCGCGCTGCACTTCCATCAAGCGTGCATAGCGATCCTGCTTTACCTCGGCGGGTACATCGTCCGCCAGTAGGGAGGCGCGGGTGCCGGGTTCATCGCAGTACGTGAATGCCCCGACATGATCGAAGCGCATCTCGCGCACAAATTCTACCAATGTCTCGAACTGCGCTTCTGTCTCGCCGGGATAGCCAACGATAAATGTCGTCCGCAAGGCGATATCGGGCAATCGGTCGCGCAAGGCGGCAATGCTGCGGCGCGATTGCGCGGGGTCGGAGGGGCGACCCATCGCCCGCAATACCTCCGGGTGCGCGTGCTGCAACGGAAAGTCCATATATGGCACGAGTTGCGGGTGTGCCGCAAGCGTCTCGATCAGAGCAGCGGTGATGTGAGTCGGGTAGAGGTAGTGCATCCGCAGCCACGGCAATTCTGGCACCTGCTCGCATATCCACGCAAGCATCTCCGCAAGGGTGGTGCGCGGCTCCAAATCCTGCCCGTACGCGCCGGTATTCTGTGAGATAAACACTGCCTCTTTCGTGCCACCCGCAACGAGCGAACGCACTTCTTCCAGTACGTCAATTGGTCGCTTCGAGACGCTCGGCCCCTTGATCGAGGGACTGGTGCAGAAGGCGCAGGTATGGTTGCAGCCGTCCGCGATCTTCACGTACGCGCTCGGTCGCCCCGCAGACCGCCCGAACGCGGCGATCAGCCCCGTATCCGCAGCAGGTTTCGTAAACAGCCCGTTGCTCCCGATCACCGGCAGCGGGATGAGGTCCGCGACGCGATCTGCCTCCAAGCGGCTTTCGATCCATGTTTGCGGGACGGGCGGCGCACCCGTCAGTTCGTCCACAAGGTCGGCGATGCCGCTCCATTGCTGCGTACGAATGACGGCATCTACCCCTTGCTCATCGCGCACGGTCTGTTCCCAACCGGGCAGCGCGGGCAGGCATCCCGCCGCAACAAGTTTCTGCCCCGGTCGCTTCGTGCCTGCCAGTTCACGCAGCACCCCCATGCTCTCCTCGCGGGAGGGCGCGATGAAGCCACAGGTATTGACGATCACGACTTCGGCGGCGCGTGCCGTGGCGACAGGTTCGTACCCGCGCCGCGCCAGCAGATTGTGCATTCCCTCGGAATCTACCGCGTTCTTGGCACAGCCGAGCGTGAGAATATGATACGTACTGCGATGCTTCATTGACCCTCCGGGGGCAGGACTGAGAACTGAGAACTAAAAACTGAGGATTTGGGGACTGAGCAATGCATTCCATTCTCAGCCCTCAGCCCTCCGTGCTATCGGTAGTTGACGAATTGGAGCGCGACAGGATACTCCGCCTCGTGGTCGCGCAGGTACTGGATGACGGTTTGCAGGTCATCGCGGCTCTTCGCCTGCACGCGGATCGCGTCGCCCTGAATCTGCGGCGAGACTTTCTTGAACTCGTCCCGAAGGGTCTTGGTCATTTTCTTGGCGAGGTCTTCCGGCAAGCCCTGCTTGAGCGTGATGACCTGCTTCGAGCGATTGCCGCCGATCTCCTCGATCTTGCCTGCATCGAGGATTTTGATCGAGAGATTGCGCCGGATCACTTTGCTTTCCAGCAGATCGCGGATCGTATCGAGCACGTAATCGCTCGGACCCGTGATCGTGATCGTCTTTTCTTCGAGCGTCAGTTCACTCTTGGTATCTTTCAGGTCGTAGCGCGTGGTAATCTCGCGCTGCGCCTGATCTACGGCATTCTTGAGTTCTTGCCGGTCGAAATCCGACACAATATCGAACGATGCTGCTGACGCCATCGGCGCGTCCCTCCTCACAGTAACGAGCAATCACGTAGCAAGCGACGAGCGTACGCACCCGCCACCGGCGGTACCTGCACCGTCGCAGACACCGAACAGAAAGTATATCACGCCGCGTGGTATCATCCGAAGTGCGGCGGGGGGATGCTCCCCGCATCGCACATCGCGCGTTACTCGTTACTTGCTACTCACTACTTCTTGGAGGCATCTGTTGGGTATGTCAGACCCACCGGACGGGCGCGGATCGTATCGCCCGCCGGTTCCCGGTCGCGTGAATCTCCGCACCGGGGCGGACGGTTCGCAGTTTCCGCCGCTCCCACCGCCCGACGCGCCCGAACGCCGCATCTGGCACACACCGCTCATCATCGGGGTGCTGGCGGACACCCACATGCCGGGTCGCGCCCGCGATCTCCCGCCGCCCGTCGTCGCCACACTACGCGAGGTAGATTTGATCCTCCATGCGGGGGACATCAACACGCTCGACGCGATGGAACGCATCCGGCGCATCGGGCCGCCCGTGCTGGCGGTGCGCGGCAATGTGGATGTACCGGAGTTGTGGCAGACATTGCCCGTGCAGCGCGTTGTCACGATTGGCAAGAAGACTGCGGAGAATCAGGAGCAGCAAACGTGGCGCATCGGCATCACGCATGGCAACGGCGGCGGTTCTGCTCCCGAAGCCGCGCGCCGCTCATTCAGCGAGGTGGATTGCGTGATCTTCGGGCATAATCACACCCCGATGAACGAGGTCGTGGACGGGGTGCTGATGTTCAATCCCGGCTCCCCGACCGACCGCCGCCGCGAACCGTTCTTCTCGTACGGGCTGCTGCGCGTGACCGAGACCGGCATCACGGGCGAAATCCTGCGCTTCCAGAAGGGATAGACCGCGTCATGACCCGCGCCCTACTCGTCGCTGCCGGAGGGGTACTCGGCGCACTCAGCCGGTATTATCTCCAAATGTGGATGCTGGCGCGGACGGGTGCGGGCATCTGGCCGCTGTTCGTCGTCAATATCAGCGGCGCGTTCGCGATCGGGCTGATTCTCACGCTTGCCGAGCGCGGGCGGTGGATCACACCCGAATTGCGGCTCCTGCTCACCACGGGATTTCTGGGCGCGTACACGACGTTTTCGTCGTGGATGTGGGAATCGGTACAGTGGCTGGAAGTGGGGCAGATCGTCCGCGCCACGACGAATATCGTCGGCAGCGTCGTGGCGGGGGTCGTCGCAGTCGCGGTGGGTATTGCCCTCGGTCGGTTACTCTAGTATGGGGAATGTCTGCACCGCGCCGGACGTTAGAGCGAGTGGACAGGCGACGGTTTCGTGTCGGATCAAAGGAGCGCAACGCAATGGCAGTCACGCAAGAGCGGTTCAACCAAGGCATGACGTACCAGCAATACGTGGAACAGATGACGCAGAACAAAGAGCGGTTTCTGGAGAACTACGAAAAGGCAGTTATCGCGCCGGAAGATGCGGCGCATTTCGCGGGGCTTTCCGAGCCGATCAACATGCTCGTGATCGCGGAAGACTGGTGCGGCGACGTGATCGCGGGATTGCCCGTCCTCGGCAAGATTCTCGATCATTCCGGCAACAATCTCAATGTGCGCGTCTTCTTGCGCGACCAGAACGAAGACATCATGAACTTGTACCTCAAAGAGGGCAAATACAAGTCCATCCCCGTGTTCGTCGCCTATGACCAGCACATGAACGAACTTGGCCATTTCATCGAGCGGCCTTCTGTGCAGACGGACGAATCCACCGCCTTCCGCTCGGAGTTCTTCTCGTCGCACCCCGAACTGAACACTGCTCCCGGCACCGAATTCAGCGACCTGACGCCGGATGCACGTCAGGCGGTCTTCGCCGCGATGACCACCCTTCGCACGCACCGCGCCGTCGCATGGAACCAGATGCTCGTGGACGAACTGAAGCGCATCAGCAGCCCTGTCCTCGCCTAACCTTTCCTGCACACATGCCGAAGCGCGAGACCAATAACGGTCTCGCGCTTTTTCTGTCTGTAGCGTCGGCGGCTCCACTTGGCATCACGGTTACAGGTTGCTGGCGAACCCCTGCAATGATTGCCCGCCCGATACGCGGATACGGGGCAGCGTGAGCAGATTGCCGCCGTCTTGCGGAGCGCGGACTTTGCCGCTGCGGGTGGTGAAGGCGATGCCATACCCGGCGCGGCGTGCGTCCGCAACGACTGCATCATTAAACGCCCCGGTCGGGTAGATGAAAGAAGTACACGGATGACCGAGTTTTTGCTCGATAATCTCTTTGCTCTTGGCAATCTCCGACCAGCGTTGCGCGATGGAGGCACGGGTGAGATCGGCGTGAAACTGCGTGTGCGAGGCAATCTCAACAAGACCCGTCGCGTCTACCTCGCGCACCATGTCCCAGTTCATATACATTTCGTCGCCGATGTCGCCCCGGTCGGCGTACGCCGTGATAACCCCTACCGACGATTTCAACCCAAGCCGCTTTAGTACCGGCCACGCGGCGGTGTAGAAATCGCGGTAGCCGTCGTCAAAGGTGATCGCAATTGGCTTGGTCGGCAGCGGTGCGCCCTCCGTGATGGCAAGTCGCAACTCGGACGGCAGCACCGCATGGTACCCGTTCTCCGCGAGCCATTCCATCTGCGCGGCAAAGTCGGCCGGCGTCACCGACAGCCCGAATCCTGTGCTGTCGCGCGGGTTCGGGTTGACGCGGATGTAGTGGTACATCAGCACCGGCACCTGAATCGTGCCGTACGCTGGCACCGCATTCCCCGGCGCACCCCGGTCGGGCGTGGGGGTCGGACCGGCAGGAATCGTCGGGGAGGCGGGAGCAGTCGGCATCGGCGGCGGGGTGGCGGTTGGGGCAGCGGCAATCGTGGCAGGCGCAGGTGCGTTGGTCGGGATGGCGGTCGGCAACGCAGTTGGGGCAACGGTCGGCTCGGCACCGAGTTGCGCCGCAATTCCTGCCGCCGCGACCGCGCCAACGGTGCCATCGGGTTCTGCCGCACGGATACGGTCGCTCGTCGCATCGGGCGCGACAGCGGCAGCGGCAATAAAAAAGAGCAGGACAAGTGCAGGGAACCATCGAATCCACGGCACGCGCAGCATGCGACGCCACGAACCCTGTTCGTGCTTCTGATCTTGCGGCACCGATCCCCCTTTATTCCCCTACTCCCACCGCGCACACGCCCCGCGTGTACGCCCCATATCAGCATAAACGAACAGGACGCAATTTGGTTGCGGAAAATGCATGTTCTTGAGTGTACGTACAGATAGTACGGTCTTTTGCGTCTCGTAGTATACGCGCAAGGCTTGCGATAGTGCCGTCACTGCACCGCGTACAATACCTACATACGCCGATACACTACCAAAATATTTCGATAGGTATGGCGGCGGCACCGAATATGCCATGGTCTATTGCCGCGCTCGACGACACGTCCCAAACAACGCGCCGCTACAACATCTGTTATGATGAGAAACGTGTAATTTTCGGGTACAGGAAGGGACAGAATGTTGGCAGGAGGGGATCGAGACCCCATCGGAAATACAGGTCTCGCGGAGCGGCTGGAGCAGCACTCCCGCAACAACGGCGTCGCGCTCGGCGTCGCAATGGCGTTGTGCATGGTCATCGGTATCGCAGGATTCATCTACCTCTATACGCATATCCACATCCTTCCCGATGTGCAGAGCCGTCTCCCCGATGCCCCGACCGCCAGCGGTTCCGCATCAGCGGTTGCGGGGGCGCAGTTCACGACGCCCGCCCCCACGCGCATCGCGGGGACACCCGGCGCGAACGCAACGACGGTCGCAGCGATGACCGTCGGCACTGCCACGCCAACACGCCCCGTCGCAGTGGTCGTCGCGAGCGGCACGGCAGACGTTGCCCCATCACCCACCAGTGCTAGGTTTCGCGCCAATTACCGCATTGTCGGCGGGCCATCCATCAATTATCGCCGCGATGCAGGCACCGATACCGCAATAGTGAAAACCCTTCCACCCGGCACCGAATTACAGGCGACCGGGCAGTCGCAGGAGGTCGGCGGTGAACGCTGGCTACGTCTGCGCGACGCCGCCGGTCTTGAAGGGTGGGTACGCGAGATTGATCTCGATAAAATACCGGGCTAGCGCGGAGAGAACCGAGGGTGCTACTCCCGCTATCATTCGTGTGATCTTCGCTCAACATTCCACCATAGAGAGCGAATGACCCCGTACTCAGCACCCCCGACAGGGAGGGAACCATGCAGCAAATCGGCATCATCGGGCTAGGATTGATCGGGTCGTCCATCGGCATGGGCATTCGCAAATGGGCGGGGACAGGCAACGAAAAGAAAGTCGAGGTCATCGGCTTCGATGTGGACATTGCGAACGACCGCTACGCCAAAAGCAAACTCGGCGCGGTAGACCGTACGCTTGCTTCCCTGCCCGCCATCGCACAAGCGTGTGACCTGCTGATCGTGGCGACACCGGTGCGGGCGACCCGCGAAGTCTTCGAGATTATCGCGCCGCATGTGCGGGCGGGCGCGACGATCACCGATACCGGCAGCACGAAAGGCGAGATCGTCCGCTGGGCGGAGGAACTGCTGCCGCCGACGATCAATTTCATCGGTGGGCATCCGATGGCGGGCAACACACGCGGTATCGAGGGCGCGTCTGCCGATCTGTTCAATGGCGCGACGTGGGTCGTCATCCCCTCGGTGCGGGCAGGCGATGCGGCGGTACAGAATGTCCTCGGTCTCGTCGCCGCCCTCGGTGCGACGCCGCGCTTCCTCGAAGCAACCGAGCACGACGCCTATGTCGCGGGAATCAGCCATTTGCCGCTGGCACTCGCCGCCGCACTCATCCACACGACGAGCGGCGAGAACACATGGCGCGACATGAAAACCCTCACGGCGGGCGGCTACCGCGATACCTCACGTCTTGCCGCCACCGATCCCACAATGGCGCGGGACATCTTCCTGACGAACCGCGTGCAAATCGCCCGCTGGCTCGACCGCCACATTGACACGCTCGAAGAACTCCGCGCCCTACTCGCAGACGAACCCGACGCGGACGCCGAGAAGCGTATCGAGGAGTGGTTCACCAAAGCCCGCGACGCCCGTGCCGAGTGGGCGACCCAAGAGGGCAAGAGCGGCGATCTGCTCCAAGAGACCAACGAGGAACTGAACCAAGACCTCAAATCGTCCTTCGGGCGGATGTTTTTCGGCGGTCTCGCCAACAGAAAACGTACCCCGGAGAAGTAGGCAAACTGCGGGCAGCGAATGAGATACGCACGTCCGCAGTTCGTAGCCCTCCCCTACGGCACGAGCGACCATTCCGGCGGCAGCGCGTAGGCGTACAGTTCGCCCTCTACCGGCACGCCGCCTTGCCGGACACGCCCCCGGTCGCGCCGCCGCACCTTAAGCACATTGTTGTGTACCTGCACGATGCGCCGCGCTTTGAGATTAAACAAGATCAAGCCGCCGCGCACCGCCCGAAAACTCTCCTCGCGGGAACGTTCGTCCAGCACGCGGAAGACGGCGGAGACGTGCGCCGCATGACCCGCGAACAATTGCCCGATGCGCTCCGGCGTCTCGTCGGTGATGTGTTCGTCGAAAATGGCGAGACCGCCCTGCACATCGGCGGCGAGTTGGTCATCGTACAGGGCGAGGGCGCGGAGGAACTCGTCCAGCGAATTGGGGTTGTGGCTGCACGCGGCAACGAGCGGCTTGAGGCTGCCCGCCGTGGCGACGAAACTGATCGTGCTCCGCGAGTCAATGACGGTGAAACGCATCTCGCTCGTCAATGAGGCGGGTGGGGTGTCAGGCACGGAGGACATACGTACGCGGTCTCCATTCGCAACACTATGCAAATATCGCACACAAAAGGGGCGACAAACGCCCCGAACTGCTCCACAGTATACCATGCAGCGGCGGGTGCGACAGGCTCCCTCGCGTGCAACGCGGCGGTAACATTTGCACGCTTGCGGGGGCGGCGCGGCGTGGTAGCATTCGTCTCAATCCTTGCCGCCTCGCGGCACTCACAGACCCGTACGAAAAGGAGCGACACACGATGGATCAAGCGACATTCGAGGGCTTGCTTGCGGACTTCCAGCAACAGTGCAGCAGCGCACACAATCTGCCCGACCTCACCGCCCTTGCCGGACACCCGGACGCGCCGGTAATCGTGCTGATCCACGGCATCGGCGGCAATGCGCGACACTGGGCGGACCCGGTCAGTATTGATGCCAGCAGCACATGGCTGTTCGATATGAACAAGCAGCCGTCGTCCGGCACGCAGGGCATCGGCTCGTCGCCGCCCTACGATGAGGGCAGTGTGACATCGTGGACAACCTTTCTGCACGACAACGGCTGCAATGTGATTACGTGGAGCCTCACACATCCCGACGATCTCATTCAGCCCTCGGTGCAGGAAGCGGCGGATGTGCTGACCGATCTCGAACAGCGCGTCTTCGTGCCGTTCGCGCAGGATGTGGCGACGAACGGCGGCGATGTGCCACCGCTGATTATCCTTTGCCACAGCCGGGGCGGGCTGGTGACGCGGGGCGCATTGAAGCAACTGGGCGCGGGCGGCGTGCCGCATCTCCGCAAAGTCATCACGCTCTGCACACCGCACAGCGGCAGTTACATGCCCCGCCTCGCCAACGATTACAATACCGCCCTCAGCAACAATCTCGATCTCAGCAGCCTCGCGCATAATCTGCCGGGGCCGCTGCGCCACATGATCGGCGATCACATCACGCCGATTTTCAACGAACTGGCGAACCGTGTGCGGGAGGCATTGCTCCACACCTTCGGCACGCTCTCGCAAGGCCCCGGCTTCATGGAACTCGATCCCGAAAGCGACATGATGCGCTCCCTCGTGCAGGACGAGCAACCGCTCCCCGGCGTGCAATATTACGGGTTCGCGGGGTCGCGCCCCGCATTCATCCAATTCTTTTTGTGCGAGTTCGGGCATACCGTCCATCTCCTAGAGACCGCAAGCCCGTGGTTGGTGGAGCAGATCGCCAAGATTCCCGGTATCGGCGGCAATTTCGGCGGGCTGGAAGAACTGGCGCAAGGCGATTCCGCCGTCGGTCTCAGCCGCAGCCAGTGGCCCGCTGCATTCGGTGCGCCGCATCAGGTTTTTCCTGTCAACCACATGCAGGCTCTCGTAGATTCGCCGCTGCAAAATGCGGTATTGGAGACGATCCGCGCCTAGCCCGCCGGGGTATTTCCCCGCCCCGGTGGTAAAGATGCGGGCATCCGCACAGTGCGGTACACTGCACCGCATGCGACGGCAGGCGACACGGTACCACAGCACGGGGGCAATGATGGCGTTGGAACTGGACGAGATAGACCGGGCAATCGTGCGGCTCTTGCAGGAGAACGCACGGATGGCGAATGCCGAGATCGGGCGCATCGTCGGGTTGTCCGGGCAATCGGTGCAGGAGCGCATCCGCAAATTGGAACTCGCGGGCGTCGTGCGCGGCTACACCGTGCTGCTCGACCCCGTCTCCATCGGGCTTGCCGTCACCGCCTTCATTGAGGCGACGGTGCCGACGGGGCGCAACTATGAGGACGAATACCGTGCGATCAACGGCTTTGCCGTGCGCGAACCGGAAGTATTGGAGCAGCACGGCGTTGCGGGGGACATAGATATCGTCCTCAAAGTGCGCTGCGCGGACATCCCGACGCTCAATACGCTGATGGACCGCCTCCACGCCATCACCCGCGCCCACACCAAGACGATCATCGTGCTCAGTTCGCAAAAAGAGACCGCGCACGCCCCCCTCAGCGGCGGCAAAATCGCCGCCCCGCTCACCTAAACCTCACCGGACGGGACGGCGCACTGTGGCACTGCTCTACCGCATCTGGGAGCACGACGTGGGCAGACCCATCAATATCGCCCTGTCGCCCGACGCGATTATTTCGCAGGAACCCGGCAGACGCCTCGTACGTTTTGACCCCATAAGCGGCATACCCCGTTGGGAAACAGCGGTTGCATACAATTGGGGACAGATCGCGCTTTCCCCTTCATACGTCGGCTATAGTATGTGGGGCGAGCTTGTGCAATGCTTCGACGCGCATAGCGGGGAAGCGTTGTGGACGCGCACATTCCCGTCCACAAAGTTTCCGCGCGATACGCGGCAAATTGTGTTGCGTGGGGAACGGTTTGCGGTCTGCATGCACTCCGGGACAGACATTCGGCTCGACGTGCTGGAGAGCGCATCGGGTCAAACTCTCTGGACAGTGCAACGAAAGCACGGCAATTGCTCTACACGCTTTATCAATACCGCCGATGGCTTTGCGATCTGTACACATACGGGCGTTACATTCGTCACGGCAGACGGGGAAATTGTGCGAGAAATCGCATTGCCGGGGCAGGTTCCTCTCCCGTTTGATACGCTTTCGTTGCAGCAGCGGGGGTCGTCGCTCCTGTATCTCACCCCGGACGGCGGTATCTATACGATCAAACCCGCTTCCGATGCCACCTGGCAACATATCGGCGATCTCGGTATGCCTGTCTCCCCACTGCCGCCGGTCATACACGGACAACTGCTTTTTTTCCGCCGCCCAAGCACTGCCGAGGACCTTATCTGTTGCTATGATCTCGCCGCTGCCGCGATGCGATGGCAAGTACGCGCCCAATGGTATGGGGGTGCCACCGCCGCGCTGCTTGTTGGTGGGCGGGTAGTGACGCAGACCGGGCGCGGGCATCTCGTCGTCGTCAACCCACAGGGCGAGATCATCGGCAAAAAGGCCGTGAGAAAGCGCGTCACGACGCCGATTGTTGCCCTCCCGAACGATATGATTATCTTCGGCACGAAGGGCACAATCGCCGGGTATCAGGTAACGATGTAGGGCGAATGCGCGGGAGATTGGCGAAGGGTTTTTTCATCCGTTACCGTATCTCTTTTTCTACCATCGTCGTAGGTATCACTCCCCACTAAGAGAAAATTCATATGGTGATATACTGTTCGCATTCGGCGTCCCTTTGTATATCCAGTGAGCGAGACGAGGTATCTTGATGGTGAGCGCGACAATCGAAGAATATCTGGAAATGATCTACCGCCTTTCGGCGAAGGGTGGTCCAGTGATCGGGGCGCGGTTAGCAGAGGCAGTGGGCGTTTCCGCGCCGACCGTCACGCAGACATTGAAGCGTATGGTCAAAGACGGCTATGTGCGGCTGAACGCCCAGAAGGAGATCACCCTCACCCCGGCGGGGATGGAGCAAGTGCGCTCGATCCAGCGTCGGCATCGCCTCGCAGAATTGCTGCTCACCGACATCCTCGGTTTCGACTGGCTGCGGGCGCATGTCGAGGCGGTGCGCTTCCAGCATGTCATGTCGCCGGAGATGGCAACCGCGATCTCGCACAAACTCGGCGACCCGCTCACTTGCCCGCACGGGAACCCGATCCCCGGTAATGTGCCGGATGATTACAGCGAGGAAGCCCTGCGTGCGCTCTCCGCTGTCGCGGTGGGCGAAACGGTCACGGTGCGCCGCATCACCGAAGATGGCGAGGAAGACCCGCAACTACTCGGCTACTTCTACGACAAGCAACTTCTTCCCGGCACCACCCTGACCGTGATCGAGCAGGTTCCGCACGCCGGCACAATGTCCGTCCAGCGCAATGGCGCGGAGATGGTCTTGGGCGTCCGCGCCGCGCAAGAATTGCTCGTGGTCGTGGCGTAGCGGCGGTGTGGTGCAGTCGCTGGTTTGCGCCCCCGCCATGCCGCGCCTATACTGCGACGCGGAGCGATGACGGAAGGGACAGCAGCAATCGTGGCAATCGAGCGGGAGCAGCGGAACAAATTGCGCGGGTTGCGGGGGCGTATCCTCGTGTCGCTCGCCTTCGCGCTGCTCGTGCTAGTCGGGTTGTCGCTCTTCGCGGACAGCCGCAAACTCGCCACCGCCCTACGCGATTTCGACTGGCTGTTGCTCGTGCCGATTCTCATGCTGACGCTCGGCAATTACATTCTCCGGTTCGCCAAATGGCAATATTACCTCGGCATTACCGGGGTGCGCGGCGTGCCGGTGAATCTCAGCCTCCGCATCTTCCTCTCCGGTTTTGCAATGGCGGTCACACCGGGCAAAGTGGGCGAGGTGCTGAAATCGCTGCTGCTGCGTGAGGCGGCAGGCACACCTATCGCCGTCACCGCCCCGATTATCGTCGCAGAACGGCTGACCGATGGCGTCGCAATGCTGCTCTTGGCGAGTATCGGGCTGGCAATCTTTCAGTACGGTGTGCCAGTGCTGGCGACCATCGCGGTAGTCGCAACCATTGGCATCGTCGTGATCCAGCAGCCGAAATTGATGCACCGCCTGATCGCATTCGTCGGGCGCGTGCCGCTCATCGGGCGTGTTGCGACGCAAATCGAGACCTTTTACAACAGCACGTATCGCTTGCTCCGCCCGCGCCCGTTCATCTGGGCGGCATTAGTCGGGGTCGTCTCGTGGTTGGGGGAATGCACGGCATTTTTCCTTGTATTGATCGGGCTGGGGTTCGAGTCCACGATACGGATGTTTCTCGTCGCAACATTCACACTGGCGGCGGCGACGTTGATCGGCTCGGTCTCGCTGCTTCCCGGCGGGCTTGGCGCGGCGGAAATCAGTGTCACCGCGATCTTGCTTGCGCTCATCCCGCCGCCGCAGATGACGCACGACATCGCGGTCGCGGCGACGCTGCTCATCCGGTTTTGCACGCTCTGGTTCGGTGTCCTGATCGGCGTCGTCGCGCTGTTCACGGTGCGCGGGCTGCTCCGTGGGATCAATACCACCACTCCCGCGCCGGAGCCGGTCGCCGCCGTGGTAACGCAAAGGAACGCGCTGTGATTGTACGCCCTCTCTCTCGTTACCCGCGCCGTGCTGTGCTGCTTGCGGGGGGCGTGGCACTGCTCAGCGCATGTGGCGGTGCATCCGCCGCTACCCCGACGCCTGCCGCCTCGCTTCTCGCCCCGACCGCTCCCCCCGCGCCCGTGCGGACAATAGACCCCTCAATCATTCGTACCGGC
>JBBRMX010000073.1:0-13646 GCA_038230615.1 Thermomicrobiales bacterium
ATGTTCGGGGTCTGCATCGGTAGGTGGAAGTAAATCGTACCCCGCGACTTGAAGGAACGCAACCGCTACGTAGTATGCCGTAGTCTTATTCCATTGCCCAAAGGGGTGGCCCTCAGTGATGCCAATCATTAGCCAAGCGGCGAGGGTAGACAGGTCAGTTATGCCTTCGTACATATTTTGGTTTTGTGCACGGTCTAATACTGCCGTGAGGCGGCTATAATCGCGGTCTTCAAGATAGGCAGCGGGGTCATCGTGAGGGTCGCCGAAGGATTCTTGGTAAATAGTAAGTACCGACTTCACACTAGGAAATCGGTACTGCTGCGTGATTGTTTGTTCCTGCTCGTTCACGGACTCAATCAGCAGCAGGAGTATAGTGTTCACTATCGGACTGCTGATCGAGCTCCATGAGTGCCGCAATTGTCAGAGCATGGGTGCGACGGATACGGCGAACAGCCACAACAAAGGGGTCCTCAGCTGCGGTGAAATCACGCCCAAGCGTGTCATCAAACGGCTGAAACTTCTTCCCTTGTAGCATTTTCTCCATCGTTGTCCTCTCTATTCGCCGCACCAGTTCAGGGAATGCACCCTCTACACATGCGATACGCACATGTCAGGGTAAAGATACGTACTGAATTATAGATGTGTCGCGCACAATGTCAAGCATCGCTATCGGACTATATGTTCCCTAAATCCCAAGCAAACTACTGAGATTGCTAGGTGTCTTTATATCAGGCTTCAGCCTGCCCGGTCTATATACCGGCGCGACTCCGCTTTTGAAATGCAGCGGGCAGTCTGAAGCCTACTCTACCAATTTGGGGGTAGTTTCGGGCTATAGGGAGGGGTTGCGCGAAACATCGTCTCAATGCACCTCGTAGGTTTTGCCGGTTTCGCGCAGGTACTCCTCGCGCCCGCGCTCATTCGGCGGGTAATAATCGTGGACGGAGCCGCCCGCCTCGACCTTGCCGCGAATCCACGCTTCCACCGCTTCCTTGTCGGGTCCGTACTTCGCAACGTACTCCGCGAGATCGAGCGGCATCGCCAGCACGCCTTCGTCGTCCGCGAGGATAATGTCGCCGGGGATGAGATAGACGCCGCTCATATTGCACGGCACATCGTAATCCACCGAGACGACATCGCGGTTGCTGGCGGACGGATGAAAGGCGTTGGAGTAGATGGGCAGCCCGACTTCTTTCAAATAGGGCGTGTCGCGCACCGCGCCGTGAATGACCGCAGCGAGCGCACCGCGCACCTTGATACGGGTAGCGAGAATATCGCCGATGATGCCCGCTGTCGGTACACCGAGCGCGTCTACGCAGAAGAAATCGCCCGGTTCGAGCGACTCGATCAGCACGATTTCCGAGGCGAGGCGGCGGGCGGCGGGATCGTGGACGCCGGTATCGGGACCACGACGCATCAGGTACCGGCATGTCCGCGCCCGCCCCACAAGCCGTTTGCCGAGACCGAGCGTCTGCAAGGGCAGCACGCCCTGCATATACGTGTTGCGCCAGCCTTTCGCACAGAGCATCTGAAAGGCAGACGCCGTGCTCACCTGTGCAAGGTCGTCACGGATCGCTGCCAGCCGTGCCGCATGTTCGTCGTTCCAGACTAATGCCATTGGTTTTGCGCCCCCCGCGAATGATGTATCTATCACCGCATGCATTGTAGCGCATCGCGCCGCGTGGGAACGACGATGGGCAATCGCACAGATTTCGCGCGGCGCGGCGGTTTCACTTGACAAAAATCGCGGCAGGATGGTAGGGTTACGCAAATCTCTTATGAACGAGAAATGCGTCGTGATGCGGGCGCAGACGGTAGACGGTAGGTGCGGACGCCGTTTGTTGACCCCGCAGTGAATCACGACGGCAGCAGTGCGTAAGAGACTGGCGTGTACGGAGGCGGCGCGAAGACGACGCCCTCGGAAATGGTGAAGGAAAAACAGATGAGCAACGACACAGTACGGTTCTCTCGCCTCTCGCGGCGCGGCTTCATTGGTGGGGTGGCGGCAAGCGCGGCGGCGGCGATCCTCGCTGCGTGCGGCGGCGATACCGCGACCACCGCCCCGACTGCTGCATCTACCGCAACGAAGCCCGCCGCCACGACCGGCACGGCGGCAACGACCGCGCCCGCCGTCGCAACGACTGCCCCGGCAACAGGCGCAACCACCGCCCCCGCGACGGGTGCCTCGGCAGTTGCCCCCACAACCGCAGCAGCGAGCGGCTCTGCCCCGGCAGGGACGACTACGGCAGCGGCGAGTGGCCCGGTCGGGGTACTGCCCCCGCCGGACCCCGCGAAGTTCAAAGGGCAGACCCTGAACATGATCTCGCGGCAGGAATACTTCAAGGGTACCGAAATGGCCCTCGACGCCTCGCTCACGGAGTGGGCGAAACTGACCGGCATCAAGGTCGAGAATAACCGCGTGAACGAGGATACCGGCGAACTGGTGGCGAAACTGGACGCCTCCATCAAGGCGAACAATCCGAGCGCGGACATCGTGTATGTGGATCGTTTCCTCGGCCAGCTGCAACAACTCGGTGACATCGTGGATGTGAGCGACATCGTTGCCCAAATGACGACGCTCTTTGGCCCCCCGGAAGATGCCGCGAAGATTGCCCTCGTCATTGACGGCAAGTGGTGGGGCATCCCGTACTTCACCAATGCGAACGGCTGGTTCGGTCGCAAGGACTGGCTCGACGAAAAAGGCATCAAACTGAGCGAAGTAAAGACGCTCGAAAATATGCGCGACGCCGCGCTTGCGATTTCTGACCCGTCCAAGAACCGCTTCGGGTGGGGTCTGACGACAAACACGGGCGGCGACGGCACCGGCACCGTGACATCGGCAGTCTATGCATGGGGCGGTGCGGTTGTCGCGGACGACGGTCAGAAAGTCGTCTTCAACTCCCCGGAGACGGTGGCGGCGGTGACGTTCCTCGCGGACATCTACACGAACCCGAAATGGAAGAACATGCTGCCCCCCGGCATCAACTCGTGGACGGACACGGGCAACAACGAAGCGTGGCTCGCTGGCACCATTGGCTTCACGCAGAATGCCTATACGCTCTACGCCAAGTCCAAGGCAGACACGAACCCGGTCTACGACAAGACCGCCGTCATCGCCGGGTTCACCGGCCCCGGCACGGAGCGCATCATCAACACGCCGGGTGTCGGGTATTTCTGCATCCTCAAGGGCGCGAAGAACCCCGAACTCTCCAAGGCGACCGCGATGTACCTCGCCAGCGGCGGCGCATTGCTGAATGTCGTCAAGCCCTCGGTGGGGCTGCTGATGCCCGCGTACAAGAAATTGTGGGACAGCGACCCGTATTATACCAACGGCGACGCATCGTTTCCGGCTATCCGGCAACTGGTGCAGGGGCAACTGCCGATCAAGACAAAGGGCGGCTACAACTTCCCGCAGGCACCCAGCCCGATCTACGATCAGGCAGTCAACGGGCAGCATGTCCTCAACGACATGATGTCCGAGATCATCCAGAAGGGTGCCAAGCCCGCAGATGCGGTGAAGACGACGCACGACCGCCTCGTTGCCGCCGCCAATCAGCTCGGTATCAAACAGTAATCGTCCGACGGAAAGGGGCGCGGTTTTCCGCGCCTCTTTCGTCTTGTGGGTGGTACAATTCGTCCACGGATGACACAATCAATCGTGACGTGTGGGAATCGGGAAGGCGCGTCGCACGCTTTCCATCGTAAAAAGGTGTGAACTATGGCGCAGATCACGCAACGTCGCGCACTCGCGGCTGCCCCGGAGAAGATCACGGGGGAACAACGGCTGCGGCGTGCACTCGGTCCCGACTGGCAGGTCGCGGTGCCGTTCATGGCTCCGATTCTTATCGGCATGACCATTATCATTGCGATCCCGTTCGTGTATGCGGTGTACATGAGTTTCACCACCCGCACGCTCACGAACGCGACGAACTGGGTCGGCTTTCAGAACTATAAAGACCTCTGGACCGACAAGTTTTTCAAGGATGCCGTCAAGAATACCTTCGTGTTTACGATCTACTCCGAGATTTTCAAGGTCACGGCGGGGATGATCGCGGCATTACTGCTGCACAATTTGAAGCGCGGGCGCACCCTGCTGACCGGGCTGGTGCTGCTACCGTGGATTGTGCCGACCGTTGTGACCGCGCTCACATGGCGGTCTATCTACGACCCACTGTTCGGCGGGCTGAATGCCGCGCTGCTAAAGTTGCATCTGGACGGGCTGGTCGTTGCGTTGCAACTCGCGCCGCGTGTTCCCGCCTCGTGGCTCGGTGAGCAGACACTGGCGATGCCCTCTATCCTCTTGGTGAATGTCTGGAAAGGCATCCCCTTCTTCACGATCAACTTCCTCGCGGGGCTGAAGGCGATTGACGCCGAGCAGTACGAGGCGGCGCAGGTGGACGGTGCGTCGGTCTGGCAACGGTTCCTCAATGTGACCGTTCCCGGTCTGCGGTACGTCATGCTCGTGACGGTGCTGCTCTCGACGATCTGGACCTTCAACACCTTCGATGTGATCTTCCTGCTTACGGGCGGTGGGCCGGGCGGCTCGACGCGCACCTACATCATCTTCGCGTACGAGAAGGCGATTCAGGGCTTGCAGTACGGCCCCGGTGCCGCCGTCGCGCTGACGATGCTGCCGATTCTGGGCATCTTCATCTACTTCCTCGCACGCTATATGCGCCGTAGCGACCGGCAGGTCGAGGAGACCGGCATAGATCGCTTCTTCGCGGCGTACGGCAAGATTCTGTTGTATGTCGGGATGGCGATTCTCGCAGTTGTGCTGTTCGTGCTGGATCAGAGCCTGTTCCTGCACTCGGTAGTCATTCTCGGCGTGATCCTCGCGCTTGCTCTCGGTTTCGGGCGGCTCTCGGCGGCTCTCGCGGAGCGCGGTGAAGCGCGGTTGCGGGCGACGGGCAAGATTCGCAGCACCAAAGCCCGCCCGAATGTGCTCGGCAGGCTTCCCGGCTGGCTGGCGATGACGTTGCTCATCCTCTTTGTAATGGCACCGTTCTACTGGATTCTCATCACCGCATTCAAGAGCGAATTGCAGGTGACGACGCAGCGCAATATCTTCTTCCCCGATCCGTGGACGCTTGAGCAATTCACCAAACTGTTCAAGGAACACCCCTTCTGGCAGTGGTACCGCAACACGATTGTAGTGGCGACGATCACGACGGTCTTCTCGGTGACCTTTGCCGCCCTTGCGGGATATGCGCTGGCACGGCTCCGCTTCCGTGGGGCGCAGACTTTCACAGCGATTGTGCTGTTCACGTACCTCGTGCCGACGACGCTGCTGTTTATCCCGCTCTATCAGATTCTCAGCAAGTTCCAACTCATCAACACCCTCGGCTCGCTCATCTTGACCTACCCGACATTCGCGCTTCCGTATGCGTCGTGGCTTTTGATGGGCTACTTCCGCAATATCCCGGAAGAGTTGGAGAATGCCGCACTGGTGGATGGCGCGACGCGCTTCCAGGCATTCCGGCGCATCACGTTGCCGCTTGCGACACCTGCCTTGCTTGCAGTGGCATTGTTCACCTTCACGAATGCATGGAATGAGTTCATTTTCGCCTTCGTGTTCATCTCGAAGGAGGGGCTGAAGACGCTGCCCGTCGGCTTGCAGAGCATGATTTTCGGCGACATCTACCCGTGGGGGCAACTGATGGCGGCGAGTATCCTCATGGCGGTGCCGGTGGCGGTGATCTACAGTTACGCGCAACGCTTCCTCGTCGAGGGGCTGACGGCAGGGAGCGTGAAGGGGTAAAAAACTATCCCCTCCCCCTCTTTCCTCTCTGCGTTGTACTCCCCTCTCCGCGCAATCGGAGGGGGGGTTTTGTATTCCCACGGTTGCGCCCCCGCACCGATTGCGCGATAGTGACAGCCGCTCATCCCCGCATCACACATCGCACTGGCGCGGGGATTTTGTTTGGTTGGGCGGGTGAGAAACCACCCCCGCCCGCACGCAGGAGGGGTCGGGATGACGGCACCGGCAAAGACACTTGGCGTAGGGATCATCGGCACAGGGCGCGTATCGGGCGGGCATGCACATGCGGTTGCGGAGACCGCAGCGACACATCTCGTCGCGGCGGCGGATGTGGACGCGGGGCGCGTGGAGCAATTCGCGGAGAAATGGGGCTGCGAGGCATACACCGACTACACCGAGATGCTGAAGCGCGACGATCTCGATTTCGTCATCATCGCGCTCCCGCACTGGCTGCATTACGGCGCGACGGTCGCGGCGGCGGCAGCGAAGAAGCACATCTTCATCGAGAAGCCAATGGCGATGACGCTGGACGAATGCGACCGCATGGCGGAAGCCGCCGAGAAAAACGGCGTGAAGATCATGGTCGGGCATTCCGAGCATTATCAGCCGCCGAATATCACCGCGAAACGCATCCTCCACAGCGGCGATCTGGGCGAGATCGTCTTTGCGAACGATGTCTGGTACAAGCCGTTCAGCATTGGGATGCGCCCGCCGTGGTTCCTCGACCGCGCACAGGGCGGCGGCATGTGGCAGATGAACGGCGCACACATGCTGGATCGCATCGTCTGGCTGATGGATAGCCGTGTGACGGCAATTAAGGCGTGGATCGGCAACCCGATGGTCAAACAGCAAGCAGACGATTCCTGCGCCGTGATGCTCGATTTCGCCAGCGGCACGCACGCCGTCTTTACCCACACCGGCTACGCGCAGGAGAAGGGCGGCGAGTGGAGCACGGGCGATTACATCCTTTCCGGCGGGATGTTACGCGTCAATTCCCGCATGGACGCGGGCGTCTGGACGACGACCGACGGCCACTTCCAACCCGTGGCACTCGATACAATGATCGGCGGCAGCGGGTTCACCGGGGAAATCTACGATTTCGCCAAGTGCATTATTGACGGCACCCCCGCCCCCATCGGGCCGGAATACGCCCGCCACATTATGGACGTGCTGCTTGCGGCGGAGAAATCGAGCGAGACGGGGCGCGAAGTCGTTATTTAGGAACGACTAACGAGCAACGAGCGCACGCATTCATGGTGATATGTGTGCTCGTTACTCGTCACTTGTTATGTGCGAAGGAGAAGCCAACAGTGAAAATTGCTCAGATGACAGTCACGGCAGTCGCCGCGCCTGACCCGCCGCTACGGAACTCGTGGGGCGTCCATGAGCCGTACTATGTGCGCGTGCTGGTGAAACTAGAGACCGATGACGGCATCATCGGGTGGGGCGAGGTGGGCGGCGGCGCGGCAATGGCGCGGCAACTCGACGCGGCAAAGAAACATGTCATCGGTCGCAGCCCGTACGAATTGGAGCCGATGCGCCTCACACTACGCGGCAATCCGCAGGTCTTCGCTGCAATCGAAGTCGCGTGTCTCGACATCATCGGCAAGGCGACGAACACCCGCATGGTGGACCTGCTCGGCGGGCAGGTACGCGAACGGGTGCCGTATGCCTCGTACCTTTTCTACAAATATACCGACGCGGAGCGCGACGACCCGTGGGGCGAGGTCATGACCCCCGAAGCGATGGTCCACGAGGCGGAAATGTTCCACGAAAAATGGGGCTTTACCACGCACAAAGTCAAGGGCGGCGTGTTGCCCCCCGACGAGGAAGTGCGGACGATGCAACTGCTGCGCGAACGCTTCCCGACACACCAGTTGCGGATTGACCCGAACGCGATCTGGTCGGTGGAGACGAGCATTCGTGTGGCGTACAAACTGCGCGATATTGACCTCGAATACCTCGAAGACCCGTGCGCGGGTATTACCGGCATGGCAGCGGTGGCACGCACGACGCATATTCCCCTCTCCACCAATATGTGCGTGACGAAGTTCACAGACATCCCCGAATCGGTGCGCGTCAATGCGGTGCAGGTGATTCTGGGCGATCATCATGCGTGGGGCGGCGTACGGGCATTCGTGGACCTCGGTAAGTTCTGCCACACGTTCGGGCTTGGGCTGTCGCAGCACTCCAATAATCATCTCTGCATCTCGATGGCGGCGATGACTGCGGTTGGCGCAGCGATCCCGAACCTGCTTTACGCCTCGGATTCCCATTATCCGTGGAACACCGAGGATATTCTCAAGGGCGGCGACTTGATGACGTTCGAGAATGGCTCGCAGGCGGTACCGACCGGGCCGGGTCTCGGTGTCGAGGTGGACGAAGACAAGGTGGCGAAACTGGCGGAAAACTTCCAGCGTCGCGCCTCCCTTGCCCGCGACGATGTGACCGAGATGCGGAAGCGCGATCCCTTCTGGCTCCCGATGAATCCGCGCTGGTAGCAGATGATACACTGGTAGTATCGGTATCGAGGTACCCGGAGATGTTTGCGGTCATCTCCGCCTGCCTGCGCCTGACACCGCAAGATATTGACGCCGCGATTGCCTACGAACAATCGCGGCACATGCACTCCCAAAGAAAGCAATGCGCTAGAAAAGGCGCAAAGCCATCCGTCTCTTATTCGGGGCGAGGCGAACGAACCCCCATTTTGCTTCATACCAGTTGCATAGATTGTCATCCTTTGCGTCTACAATAACGCAACGCGGGCGCATAGGAGAGACAATACACTCGTTGATCGCGTGGGTGACAAGGAGTGTGCCAAAGCCTTGTCCCTGCAGCGTGACCGAGATACCGAGCCGACCAAGTAACGCACCGCCAACACCGGGATATGGGTGCGATTCGATCACTCCGGCTGCTGTCACGTGCGTCGTTTTGACTTCGGTTGGCGAGAGGGTGTAGAAGCCCATTACTGTGGTGGCGGGGGAATGAAGGAGCGCAAATGCACCCGTAACGCGACTGGCGTGCTCGATGTGCAGGCGGTCGCGTGCATACGTGTTTATTTCCTCGTTACCACAATCGAACGCCGCGCAGGAATACGCGGCGTCCAACGAGACTATTACGAAGCCGGGAGTACTCACGCATCATTGCCGAGGTATGCCGCAAGTTCAGCGAGGCGTGCCGACAACTGCGCGTTCTGAGAGAGCGGTGTACGCATGAGGTCAATGAACGTGACACTTTCCTCCGGTGTAAGGACGGTCGTATCGTGTGCACGGATCACCGCCGCCGCTCGCGCATCCATCGCCTTCACTGCAAAAGCGGTAAGGGACTCCCCCGCGATTTCTGCTGCACGCTGGTACATCTTCTTCTCTGATTCCTGTATTTTGAAATCAAGCCGGTGCATGTGCGATCCTGTCCGCACGCGCCGACGGGGTATTCCCGGTGTCGCCATATTTATCGCCTCCGACGCATTAGAGAAGGACCCTCAAGACGAACTGCGGAGGCTCCTATCTGCATAGATACAGTACGGTGTAGTACCGTACATGTCAAGGAGATGTGTCTATCGCTCTGGAGAACTGGAGGTAGTGGCAGCGATTGGGAGACAAACGAGTGATAATGACGATCAGCGATACGATCCTCACGATCAATCGCTAGCCTTCCCCGTATATCTCCCCTACTGTGGAGCCGATTACGATGACACTTCGCGCCGCGCTGTTCGACTTCGACGAGACGCTGATAAACCTACAGGCGCACCATTTCGCGGCGGAACGGGCGATGCTTGCCGCATACGGCTACCGGTACGATGCGCTGCCGGACGATCTGCTGCGCGGCACATCGGGGCGGCGCATCGTGGATATTCTCGCGGACATCCGCAACCATTTCGGCATCACCGAACCGGTTGCGGCGATGCTTGCGGCGCGGCAGGCACACTTCCTCAATGCGCTCCGCGATGCCCCGGAACTCCCTCCATTGCCCGGTGCGGTCGAGGCGGTGCGGACATTGCACGCGGCGGGCTACACGCTGGCGATTGTGACGAGCGGTATCCGGGAATATGTGACATTGGTACTCGACCGCCTCGGTATCGCGGGCTATTTCACTCTCATCGTGACGGGCGCAGATGTGACGCACGCCAAGCCGCACCCGGAGCCGTACCAGATCGCGGCGGCTCGGCTCGGTATCGCCCCGGCGGAATGTGTCGTGTTCGAAGATGCGGCAATCGGTGTCGCGGCGGCGAAAGCGGCAGGGATGCGCTGCATCGCCGTCCCGAACCCGGACGCCCTCTTGCCGCAAGACCTCGCGGCGGCAGACCTCGTGCTACCGTCACTCACGCAGTTTTCGCCCGCGTTGCTGGCGGCGTGGTGACGGGGAACCGTTGCCGCCCCGCGTGCGTCATTCATACAGATACATTGGAGAAATGCGAGGAGAGACCGATGACCGACCTCACGATTGACGGCAGCAATCTCGTTGTCCATATGAACAAACTCGATACCGTGCTGGCGGTGCGGCACACGCTGACGGTCCCGCTGACACATATCACGGGCGTCGAAGAGGCGCAGGATGTCGCGGCGATGTCGCACGAAGGGTTCAAGGAGTGGGGCGGCTACTTCCCCGGCGTCTTCCGCAACGGCACCTTCCGCGAGGAGAAAAAGCACGTCTTCTGGAATGTGCGCGGTCTCAAGACCGCCCGCGCCATCGTGATCACTCTCGCAGACGAGTTCTACGTTCGTCTCGTACTGGAAGTGGACGACCCCGCCGCCGCGATCCACCTCATTGAGGAAGCGAGGGAGAAGAAGTAACGAGCGGGAAATAGCGCATTTCTCGTTCCTCGTTACTCGTCACTCCCTGCATAACGGGTGGCGTCGCGGGCGGTGTATTTGTCGAGCGAAGCGCGAAGGGCAGCATCCAAATCCACCCCGACGCTGTTCGCGGTAGCGATGACGATATACAGCAAATCGCCCAGTTCGTCCGCGAGGGCGCGTTCCGCCTCGGTCGGCTTTTTCTGTTTCGGGCCGTAGAGATGGTTCAACTCCCGCGCCACCTCGCCGACTTCCTCGGTCAGCCGCGCCAGTTGCGCTAGCGGTTCCCAGTAGCCGCCGTGTGCGCGTATCCACGCATCCACCGCCGCCTGTGCCTCCCGGATTGTCAGATCATCCGCCACGCTTCCGCCCCCTTTTCGCCATTTTCGCCGTCAGCGTGCGGCAATGGTCTCGCGCTCCGGAATTGCCTCGGCGGTCTTCACAACCGGACGTCGTCGCGGGCCGCATTCGAGCCAGACCAACGCCAGGAAGCAGAGATACATGCCGATGAACCCGGACGGAACTTCGTGCGTGTACCAGAAACTCGCCGCCCCCGCGACGAGCAGCACGAGCGGTGTCCGCGCCCGCCCCGCCCGCGCCAACCCCGCCGCGATCACCACCACACCGACGAGCCACGCATACCGCCCGGTCTCCGCGATCAGGTGATTGCCGACGCCGTGAAAAAGAATCTGAATCGCTGCCTCTGCACCGTCGCGGAGGGCGGGATCGAGCGTCGGTTTCGCCACTTGCACCGATCCCGTCGAAATGCCCACAATGCTATCGAACGCCCCGTAAAAGACCGCGAAGACGCCCGCTGCCAGCCGCCCGACGACGCGCCACCACCCATCGGTGTCGCCCGCGAGCACATACAGCCCGAGACCAAGCAGCCCGAACAGCGGCAATTGCAGCACATGCAGCGTCACCCACCATTGCGCGGAAGCAGCGGTGAGGAAGGTAGGATGGAAGAACTCCAGCGACCCGGTCACGAGCGGCGTACCGAGCAGAAGCAGCAAGCGGAGCGGGCGCGGGAGTGTCATCGGGACTGCCTTTCGTCGTTACCGGGCGGCGGTCGCCAGCAATGCGGTTGCGGCGAGGTGGATGCCGTCCGGTTGCTCATGCGGTCGGAGGCGTTCGGCGAGGGCGGTCTTGACGCGCTCGGTCTGCGCGGCATCCAGCGCATCAATATACCGTCGCATTCCGGTGCCGCGGCAATTCTGCCAGTACGCCTCTAGATCGCGGTACCGGAACATCGCCTCGTCCATCTGCACGCGCACGCCGGAAAAGCCTGCCGCCACGAGAGGACCTTCCACTGTAGCGGGGTCACCGAACTGCAACGCCGGGTCTTTACCTCCCTGCCAAATCCCTAGCTCCGCAAGCACCAACCCGAGCGTGTCACCCTGCGACACGCGCCACGTCGAAAGCCCGATGCGCCCCTGTGGTGCGAGCACGCGCCGGAACTCGTGCAGTGCCAGCGGCAAGTCCGGGAAAAACATCACGCCGAACCCGCACAGCACGCGGTCGAAGGCAGCGTCGGGAAAATCGAGATGTTCGGCATCCATCACCCGCAACTGCGCGTTCAGCCCGCGCCGCATCGCGTCGTCGCGCGTGATGCGGATCATCTCTTCTGAGAGATCAATGCCGGTGACTATACCCGACACGCCAACGCGCTCTGCGGCAGGGAAAAGCACCGCTCCCCGTCCCGTTGCGACATCGAGCACACGTTGCCCCGCCTCAATGCCGGTCTCCTCCACCAAACGCTGCCCGAAATGCACAAAGCAGCCCGGTCCGCCGGCATCGTACTCCGGGGCGAGACCATTAAAAGTCGCGCGGACTTGTGCTTTGCGTGCCGCCATCGCGTCACTCATCGTAGTGCCCCCTCTAGGATGTATGCGATGTCCGCATCGCACATTGCAGTATCGTGCGAGACCGCTTCAAATAGACTGATTCTCCCGCAGCATACCGCCCCGCCCCGCAACACGCTACAATTGCGCCACGACGCAGAAGCCAGTACGAAGGGAGCGGCGACCGATGGCAGACGAAGTATTAGGTATTGATGTCGGCGGCACAGGAATCAAGGGTGCGCCCGTCAATGTCGAGACGGGCGAACTGACGGGCGAACGGTTCCGCATCAAGACCCCGCAACCCGCGACGCCGGAAGCGATGGTCGCCGTGATGGGCGAAGTAGCGCGGCACTTCAATTGGCACGGGCGCATTGGCGTCGGCTTTCCGGCGGTCATCCGGCACGGCATCGTTCGCACCGCCGCGAATATTGACGGCTCGTGGATCGGCACAAATATCGCGGAGATGGTCACAAAAGAGACGGGATGCGCCGCTATCTTCGCCAACGACGCCGACGCCGCAGGGCTTGCCGAAATGCATTTCGGCGCGGCGAAGGGGAAATCCGGCGTCGTGATGATGATTACCCTCGGCACGGGCATCGGCTCGGCGATCTTCCTCAACGGTGCGATGTACCCGAATGCCGAGATCGGGCATTTGATCGTGCGCGGCAAAGACGCCGAGCAGCGCATCTGCGGCTATGTGCGCGACCACGATGATGTGTGGGCAAACGAGAAGACAGGCAAGCACCTGACAGAGTACTTCCACGAACTGGAACGGCTGCTGTGGCCCGATCTGTTCGTCGTCGGCGGCGGCGGCTCAAAGGAGTTCGACGCGCTCGCCCCACTTATTCACATCGAGACACCGATGGTCCCCGCACAGATGCTCAATCTCGCCGGGATCGTCGGCGCGGCACTCGTCGGTGCAGGGATAGGAAAGTAACGAAAAATGCCCAAAGAACGAGGAGCACGTTTCGTCATACGGACGATGAAACGCGCTCCTCGTTCTTCGTTCCTAATTTAGGAGCCGAGATACTTCTTGAACCAGCCGAGCGTGCGGCCCCATGCTTCGATGGAGACGGCGGGGTTGTAGCCGATAGCACCCATCGGAGGGCGGGTGTCGTTGTTGAAGGCGTGGCCTGCGCCATCGAACACCTTGAAATCGTTCATTTTGCCTGCGGTCTGCAAGACCTGCTGCAATTTCATTACATCGGCGGGGGCAATGACGGGGTCCATCCCGCCGAAGTTGCCCATCACGGG
>JBBRMX010000074.1:0-13528 GCA_038230615.1 Thermomicrobiales bacterium
ATGCCCGATCGTTCCCACATTCACATGCGGCTTGTTCCGCTCAAATTTCGCCTTGCCCATTTCTTTCACTGCTCCTTATGTGTGTCGCGCCGGGGCGAACGAAGCCCCGGCTGCCATTCCGTCCGTATGATCGCGTGCGTTACCGCTTCGTCGCTTTGGTTGCCAGTTCTTCCGCGAGGCTCGGCGGCAACGGCTCGTAGTGATCGAACTCCATCGAGTACGATGCACGCCCCTGCGTCGAAGAACGCAGATCCGTCGCGTAACCAAACATCGTTGCCAGCGGCACGAAGGCATTGATGACCTGTGCGCCGGATCGCTCCGTGACACCGTTCAAGTTGCCGCGTCGTGCCGAGAGATCACCGATTACATCGCCCATGAAGTTATCGGGGGTAATGACCTCGACCTTCATGATCGGCTCCAGAATCTGCGGCCCCGCCTTGCGGACCGCTTCCTTCACCGCCATCGAACCGGCGATCTTAAACGCCATTTCGCTGGAGTCCACTTCGTGGTACGAGCCGTCGTAAACTTGTACCTTCACATCAACAACCGGATACCCGGCGTAAATGCCGCCCTCAAGGGCTTCCTTGACGCCTGCCTGCACCGCGCCGATGTACTCGCGCGGGATCGAGCCGCCAACGACCTTGTCTTCGAAGACAAAGCCTGCGCCACGCTCCGCCGGCTCGACCCGCAGCCAGACATCGCCGAACTGCCCCTTGCCGCCCGTCTGCCGCTTGTACAAACCCTGCTGCTTGACGGACTTGGTGATGCTCTCGCGGTACGCCACCTGCGGGCGACCGACATTTGCTTCCACTTTGTACTCGCGCAGCATCCGGTCTACCAGCACTTCGAGATGCAACTCGCCCATACCGGCGATGATCGTCTGCCCGGTCTCTTCCTGCGTATGAACACGGAATGTCGGGTCTTCCTGCGCCAAACGCTGGAGCGCGATGCCCATTTTGTCTTGGTCATTCTTCGTCTTCGGCTCGATAGCGACCTCGATGACTGGCTCCGGGAAGGTGATGGATTCCAGCACGATCGGTCGGTCGGGATCGCAGAGGGTATCGCCCGTCCACGAGTTCTTCAAGCCGATGATCGCGCCGATGTCGCCCGCAATCAGGCTATCCACATCTTCGCGGTGGTTCGCGTGAAGGCGAATGATCCGCCCGATACGCTCGCGCTGATCCTTCGAGGTGTTCAGTGCGTACGTGCCTTTTTCCATCTTGCCGCTGTAGACGCGCACGAACGCAAGGTTGCCGTGCGGGTCCGAGGCGATCTTGAAGACGAGTGCGCTGAGCGGCTCCGTTTCACCGAGACCGCGCGTGATCTCCGCATCCGTGTCGGGATCAGTGCCGTGAACTGGCGGCACATCGAGCGGCGAGGGCAGGTAATCTACCACGCCATCGAGCATCAACTGCACGCCCTTATTCTTGAGCGACGAGCCACAAAGTACCGGCACGAGCTGATTTGCAATCGTCGCTTTGCGAAGCGCAACGTACATCTGCTCGTTCGATACATTCTCGCCATCGAGGAACTGCATCATGATCTCTTCGTCGGTATCCGCAAGTGCCTCGACGAGTGCCGCACGCGCCGCTTCCGCCGCCGCGACCATATCCGCAGGAATCGGCTCAGTGCGAATATCAATGCCCTTATCGTCGTAGAAGATCACAGCGTTTTGCGCGATGACATCCACGACACCCTTGAACACATCTTCGCTGCCAATCGGCAACTGGATCGGCACGGGCTTTGCACGCAGGCGGTCAATAATCATGTCCACGGTGCGCTGGAAGTTCGCGCCGGTGCGATCCATCTTGTTGACGAAGCAGATGCGCGGCACGCCGTACTTATCTGCCTGCCGCCAGACGGTTTCACTCTGCGGTTCGACACCGGCGACGGCATCGAACACAACGACACCGCCGTCAAGTACACGCATCGAACGCTCCACCTCAACAGTGAAGTCAACGTGTCCCGGCGTATCAATGATGTTGATGCGAACGGCATCCGGCTGCGTGGTATCGCCGTTGCGCGTGGTCTTGGACCACGACGCCGTAGTTGCGGCGGCGGTGATCGTAATACCGCGTTCGCGCTCCTGCTCCATCCAGTCCATCGTGGCGGCACCGTCATGCACTTCGCCAGTGCGGTGGATAATGCCGGTGTAATAGAGGATGCGCTCGGTCGTCGTCGTCTTGCCCGCATCAATGTGGGCAATGATGCCGATGTTGCGCGTCTTCTGAAGTGCCTGCATCCGTTTGTCGAGGATGGCGGGTTGTGCTGCTACGCTCATATCGTTACTTCGTCCTATATATCGCCAGAGCCTTCAAGCAGGCTCCCGATAATGCGGGGTGTCATATGCCCCGGTTTGTGTAGACCTTCGTGTTAGAAGCGGTAATGCGAAAAGGCCCTGTTCGCTTCCGCCATACGGTGCGTGTCTTCGCGCTTCTTGATCGTGTTGCCTTGGTTGTTGAAAGCGTCTAGCACTTCCGCAGCCAGTTTTTCGGACATTGTGCGCCCGCTGCGAGCGCGTGCCGCTGCAAGCAACCAACGGACCGCCAGCGACTGACGGCGCGGCCCTTCGATTGGCACCGGCACCTGCAATGTCGCGCCACCGACGCGGCGCGGTTTGACCTCGATCACGGGCGTCGCGTTGCGGATCGCAAGATCGAACACTTCCATCGGATCGCGTCCCGTGCGCTGCTGGATTGCATCGAAGGAGTCATACATGATCTTCTCCGCAAGCCCCTTTTTGCCGTTGAGCATCATCTTGTTGATGAACTGCTGTACCAGCACGCTTCCATAGCGGGGGTCCGGCAGCGTTTCCCGCTTCTTGATCTTCGTTCGTCGTGGCATCGGTTCTTGCTCTCCTTACCGTCTACAACCCACGCAAAAGAGCGGAGGGCGCATTTCGCCCAATCCGCTCTACACGTACTCACATCCCAGCGGACCAGAACTTCACGATCATACAGCCAGCGGGCGAACCCGCTGCGTCTACGATCAGCGACGTTTTGCTGCGGCGGCTGCCGCACTGGTCTTGGGCGCCTTGGTGCCGTATTTGGACCGGCCTTTTTTCCGATCCTCCACACCACGTGCGTCGAGCGTCCCTCGTACAATGTGATACCGCACACCCGGCAGGTCTTTCACGCGGCCCCCACGAATGAGGACAACCGAGTGTTCCTGCAAGTTGTGTCCCTCGCCGGGGATATACGCAGTCACCTCAATACCATTAGTGAGGCGCACGCGAGCGATCTTCCGCAGTGCCGAGTTCGGCTTCTTCGGGGTCATCGTCTTCACTTGCGTGCAGACGCCCCGCTTCTGCGGCGAACCTTTTCCTGCTCTCGTCCGACCGGCATACCGACCGAGCGAGTTGTTGGTAAACTGGAGGGCAGGAGCTTTTGTCTTCTTAGACGTCGGCTTGCGACCCTTGCGTACCAGTTGGCTAATCGTCGGCATCCGTATCTTTCTCCTTCAGCCCATGCCACTCCGCAGCCCGTTTGCAGGCGCGGACTGCTATTGTACCAAGCCTTCCCAACTGCGTCAACACTTCCCGCGTGTCTCTTCTGCTATCGCTACTGTGCGTGTTCGATCTCGTACACGTATCCTTGCTCACTTAAGAACAGTTGACGATGACGGGCGCGGCGCATCTCGTCGGTTCCCTGCGTAACGAGGGCATAGAAGGTACTCGGTCGCCCGTCCGCATTGGGGCGCAGGATGCGACCGAGCCGCTGCGCTTCTTCCTGCCGCGACCCGAAGGTACCAGAGACCTGAATCGCCACCGATGCGGTGGGAAGGTCTATCCCCTCTTTCGCCACATTTGAGACGACGAGCGCGGCGATCTTGCCCGCCCGGAATGCTGTGTACCATTGCTCCCGCTCCTCCGGTGCCATTGCGCCCGTGACAACCGGCAATCGGAGCCGCTGCCCGATACGATGGAGCAGACCGAGGTGTGCGCCGATAATTAGGGTCGGTTCGCCGTCGTGCCGTGCGACGAGATGTTCAATGACGGCATCTTTCGCGGGATTGAGCGCGATGGCGTGGGCATCCGGCTCGATGCTATCGGGGGGCCAGCCGGGGGCGAGCGGTACGCGCACCTCGATGCATCGGGCAGGGGCAATCCACCCTTGCGCTTCCAGTTCGCGCCACGGTCGGCTGAACAGTGCAGGGCCGATGAGCGCAAACAGATCGGTTTCGCGCCCGTCTTCGCGTACGAGCGTCGCGCTCAGCCCGAGCCGCCGCCGTGCCTGCATCGCTGCACTCGCACAGAGACGAAAACCCGCAGCAGGCAGCGTGTGCGCCTCATCGTAGATGACCAACCCCCAGTTTTCGCGCAGAAATGCACCGAGATGACGCGGCATCGTCTCGCCGCTACGCCGTGCGGTAAGCGCGTGGTACGTCGCAATCGTCACGGGCGCGATGCGGCTCCCCACGCCCCGGAAGACCGCAATCGCATCGTCCGGTAGCGTTGTCCACCGCTGGAATGCCTGTTCCCACTGGGCAGCGATGGCGTGGGTCGGGCAGAGGACAAGGGTGCGGCTGCCGGAATGTGCCGCTGCCGCGACACCGACAAGCGTCTTGCCCGCACCGCACGGCAGGACGACGACCCCGCCCAGTGGCGCGGCGATACATGCCCGCACTGCCTGTCGCTGATAGGCGCGGAGTGGCGGCGCGGCAGGATCGAGCGCGAACGAGACGGCATCGCCCACACACGCACGGGTCTCATCGCGCACGGGGTAGCCGCAGGCGGCACAGGCAACTTTGACCGCACCTGCCTGCGCTGCCGAGACTGCGACCGAGGCGGTGCCGTCTTCCCACCACGTCAGCGGGGGGAGGTCGAGAGCGATGCGGATGCGTATATCCGTGAGCAGGGCGGCGTCATCGCAATGAAGGCTGTATGTGCCGTCCGCGCCATCTTGGAGTCGGAGCATCCCGGCGCGGGCAAATGTATCGTGCAGATACGCCATTGTCGCGGGTGGGATCGCGTCGCCGGAGAGCGCGTGCAGCGTCTGCGCGACGTCCGCTGCATCGAGACCGAGGGCAGCGGCATTCCAGAGGGAGAGCGGCGTAAGGCGGTAGTGCGCCACACCTCCGCCGAGCCGCACGAGTTCTGCGAAGGGACGCAGCGCGTCGCGGGCGGCATCCCATCCGTCACCGTCAGTACGCACAAGCAGGGTGTGATCGCGTTGCACCGCGAGGGGCGGGGCGGCGGCGTGCAGTGTCACCCGGCAGCGTCCGCGAGGGCGGGCGGGGGCGTCAGGGTGAGGGCGGGCCAGATAGGTTGCAGCACCGCCCATTGATCGGGCGCGAGGGCGATGGTGCGCTCCATGAAGGTTGTGACGAGTTGCGTGTCTTGCGCTCGCCGCTCGTCCGGTGCGCCGCCGCCCGCAGGCAGCACGATTTCCGGGAATGCCCCCGCGACGGATTGCGTGTTCGCGGTGCGGTAGGTGTATGCCGCGATCAACGCCGCCCCCGTGCGACGCGCCAGCAGTGCAGGGCCGGACGGCAGGCGCGTCTCCTCCCCCCAGAATTGCACCGTGTCAGTGCTGGTGCCGACATCGCGGTCAGAGAGCATGAAGACAACCGCGCCATCGCGCAGCGCACGCACGATGCTCCGCACATCCTGCGTCCCGGCGGTGAGAATTTGCAACCCGTGGTTCGCCCGCAGATTGACGAAATAATTGTGCAATTGCGGGTCTTTGATGTGTTCGATCACTGCCACACTGCGGAACCCAAGACTGCTGACGTAGGCAGGGATGAGATTGTAACTCCCCATATGCGGCGCGACGACGATCACGCCTTTGCCGCGCTCGTAGGCGGCACGAAGATGCTCCACGCCGGTCGCGGTGAACTGTTCCTGCAATTGTGCGGTGCTCATCGAGGGAAGCCGGAAGAGATCGTAATAGTTTTTGGCGACGCAAATGCTGACCATGCGGGCATTATGGAAGACCGCCTTGCGCGGTGCACCGGGCATGAGCCGCCGTTGATTGAACAGCAATGTTTGTCGCAATGGACGGTCGAGCAGAAAGAGCAACGATCCAGCCGTGCGGGCAATCGCATAGGCGATGCGCTGCGGCATCCACGACGCGAGCCATTCACTGAACCGGTAACAGCGATACAACAATGCCGCCTCCCCGCGCCAAGCACCGGGCCGCACCCGAACGAGCGGCGGTATCGTACACGAAATGCGCCGCGCCCGCTACGCCGTCTGCGGCACTGGCCACATCGGGCGGAACATGTACCATTGGTCGGGGTGCGTGACGATCTGCTCTTCGAGGCGTGTGACGATTGCCTGCGTGAGGGCTTGTACATCGTACGCCATGTCGCCGGTGCGGGCGGGCGGCACGATGAGTTCGATGAAGCCATCGTACGTGAGATCGCCGGGGCGACGGAACATCCCGCCGAGGGCGAGACCGCACCCGGTTCGCAATGCGACCTGTGCAACACCCGCCGGAAATCCTGTGCGCTCCCCGAAGAATGTCACCGGCACACCGGTATTGTAGTCGGGGCGGTCAATGACGAATACTAGCGCGTCCCCCCGCTTCAGGGTGCGATACATCTCGCGCAATGCGCCCGGTTTTTCTACCGGCACCGCAGTGAGACCGAACTTCGCTCGCATTTTCGTCACCCACGCATCGAGTTGCGGCGGCGAGAAGGTGTCCACCAGCACCGTCGCATGGAAGCCCGCCGCAGTGATGAGCGCACCGGAGCGATCCCACGATCCCATATGTGCTGTGACGACGATCAGCCCCTTGCCGCCCTCGGCAGCCGTGACGAGATGTTCGATCCCGGTCACGGTCGCGTGGTGCTGAATGTCCTCGATCGTTACGTAGGGCAACCGGAAGAAATCCACTAGCACTTTCGCATAGTTGGCAAAGGCTCGCCGCGCCATCCGCTGCACAACGGGCGACGACTCCGGTTCGTGTAACACACGGGCATAGTTGTACGCTGCCCAGCGCGAGTGCGACGGACGCACGCGGCAGTAGATCGTCCCGATCCACCCCGCAAAGGCATAGGAGAAGCGCACCGGCAGTACCGCAAGCAACGCCGACGCTCCCCGCACAAGGTAGTACGTGGAGAGGCTGAATATCTGCGGCGATTTCCCGGTCTCTTTCATGGTCCTCCCTCTCCACACAATACATCGGGCATGCTTGCAGCTCTTCCGATACCGGTGCCCCGGTACCAAAAGGGGACACGTCGGATGACGCATCCCCGGAGTACCTGTATCTTCGGCAGCGGGATTATTCGCCCGCCGGGACCGCCTCGGCAGGATTGAGGGCATCGAGGCTCGTCACCTTGACGCCATTGGAGCCACTCTTAACGCGCTTGTACTGCGCGATGAAGGTCTCTACGTCCTTGTGGGCTTGGTCGTCCGTCACTTGCACCGGCGGGGACTTCATGAAGTACGACGATGGCGCGGTGAGCGCACCGCTCAGACCGTGATCGAGGGCGAGACCAGCGCAGCGGATCGCGTCAATGACGACACCAGCGGAGTTCGGGCTGTCCCACACTTCGAGTTTCAACTCGACCGAGAGCGGCACATTGCCGAAGGTCGTGCCTTCAATGCGAATCTGCGCCCATTTGCGATCGGTTAGCCACGGCACGTAATCGGACGGCCCGACGTGGACATTGTCCGCGCCGATGTCGTACGGCAACTGGCTCGTCACCGCGTTGGTCTTGGAAATCTTCTTGGATTCCAGCCGTTCGCGCTCCAGCATATTCAAGAAATCGGTATTGCCACCGAAATTGAGTTGATAGGTGCGGTCAATCTTCACGCCGCGATCCTCGAACAAGCGGGTAAGCACGCGGTGTGTAATCGTCGCGCCGACCTGCGACTTGATATCGTCGCCGATGATCGGCAAGCCGCGCTCCTCGAACCGCTTCTGCCAGTATTCTTCGCGGGCAATGAAGACGGGGATGCAGTTCACGAAGGCGCAACCCGCATTGAGAATCTGCTCCACGTACCATTTCGTCGCCTGCTCGGAACCGACGGGGAGGTACGAGACAACGACCTGCGTGTTGGTCTCTTTGAGAATCTTCGTGATGTCGGCAGTCGGACCGGGGGCTTTGGTGATGACCTCGGAAAGATACTTGCCGATGCCGTCGTGCGTCATGCCCCGATAGACGGGAGCATTGAGGAACGGCACATCGGAGAACTTGATCGTGTTGTTCGGGTCTGCCCAGATCGCTTCGGAAAGGTCCTTGCCCACCTTCGTGATGTTGACATCGAACCCGCAGGTGAATTCGATATCGCGGATATGATACCCGCCGAGGTTGGCGTGCATCAGTCCGGGGACGAACTCATCGTCGCTAGCATTCTTGTAGAACTCGACACCTTGCACAAGCGACGAGGCGCAGTTCCCTACACCGATAATCGCGACGCGAATTTTGCCATTTGTACTCACGGGGACAACTCCTCCTCACAGAATCCGACGGGACCGCCCCCGTCTTCACGAGGACACCGCCGCACCAATTACCAAACGATGTGGCTGCGCGACGGCTCGCCTCCGTACATACGGAGCGCGATGATACAGGATACTTCTCACAAATCCGTACCGTCAATGTAAACGCATAAGACGCCAGATTGTTCCCGCACTCATGGAGCACGTTTCACAGCGATATTTCGCCACACAATTGACGAACATGCGTTCTGGTAGTATCGTATCTATATGCGTACGTTCGCGGCTCGATTCGCACCGTGAAATCTGGTACAATACGGATGTGAAACACGGTTGAGGGCAATGGAAGGAAGGCACGCTGCATGGTAGATACGAACGGGCGCGGGAACATCAAACTCGCTAATATTGACACGGAAATGCGGAATTCCTACCGCGATTACGCGATGAGCGTCATCGTCTCCCGTGCCCTCCCTGATGCACGGGACGGTCTCAAACCCGTGCAACGCCGCATCCTCTACGCGATGCATCAGATGGGTCTGCGGGCAAATACGAAGCACCGCAAGTGCGCCGGTGTTATCGGGGAAGTTATGAAAAACTTCCACCCGCACTCCGACGCCGCCATTTACGACGCGCTTGCACGCATGGCACAAGATTTCTCGTTGCGCTATATGTTCATCAGCGGGCAGGGGAACTTTGGTTCCGTAGACGGCGACCCGCCCGCCGCAATGCGCTACACCGAGGCGCGTCTCTCCTTCATCGCGGAGGAGATGCTCCGTGACATCGAGAAGGATACCGTTGATTTCGAGGATAACTACGACGGCGAGTTGAAAGAGCCAAAGAAGGTGCTGCCGTCTCGCCTGCCGAACTTGCTGTTGAACGGCTCGACGGGTATCGCCGTCGGTATGGCGACGAATATTCCGCCGCACAACCTCAACGAACTCGCTGACACAATCACCTATCTCGTTGATAACCCGGAATGCTCGATCACCGATCTCATAGACCGCCTGCCGGGACCGGATTTCCCAACGGGCGGCATCATCTTGGGACGCGACGGTATCCGGCAGGCATACTCGACGGGCAACGGGCGCATCATCGTACGGGCGCGGGCATACGTGGAGGAAGGGCGGGCAAACCGCTTCTCCATCATCGTCACCGAGCTACCATACGCCGTGAACAAGGCAGCGTTGATCGAGAAGATCGCCACGATGGTCAAAGATGGCAAGATTGACGGCATCAGTGACCTGCGCGACGAGTCCGACCGCTCCGGGATGCGAATGGTCATCGAACTGAAGCGCGACGCGCAGCCGCTCAAGGTGCTCAACAACCTGTTCAAGCACACTGCGTTGCAGAGCACCTTCGGCGTCAACATGATCGCGCTGGTCGAGGGCGGGACGCAGCCGTTGACCCTGACTCTGAAGCGTGCGCTCTCCGAGTTCGTGGATCATCGCCGCGTCGTCATCCGGCGACGCACGGAATACGAACTGCGCCAAGCGCAGGCGCGGATGCACATCCTCGAAGGGTACAAGATCGCCCTCGACAATCTGGATGAGGTCATCAGCACGATCCGCCGTTCCCAGACACGCGACACCGCCCGCAAGAACCTGCGGACGAACTTCAAAATGTCCGAGGTGCAGGCGGAAGCAGTGCTCGGCATGACGCTCGGTCGGCTTGCTGCGCTAGAGCGTAAGAAGATCGAGGAAGAATACAAGGAAGTCCTGCGGGCGATCAAAGACCTTCAGGATATTCTCGCCCGCCCGGAGCGCATTGACGGGCTAATCAAGACCGATCTCGCCGAACTGAAGGCGAAGTTCGGCGACGAGCGGCGCACGGAAATCCGCGAAGGTGTTTCCGGCGATCTTTCCGAGGAAGATCTGATCCCCGATGTGAATGTCGTGGTGTCGTTGACGAAATCCGGCTACATCAAGCGGATCGAGGCGACGAATTACCGCACGCAGAATCGCGGTGGGCGCGGTGTGCGTGGGATGCGCCCGAAGGAAGAGGACGAAGTCGCGCATATCCTGCATTGCAGCACGATGGATTCGCTGCTCTTCTTCACGGATCGTGGCAAGGCGTTCCAGCTGAAAGTCCACGAATTGCCGGATGCTTCGCGCAACTCGAAAGGCACGCCGATCATTCAGCTGGTCAATATCCAGCAAGACGAGACTGTAACGACACTTCTCAATATCTCCGATTACCGCAGCGCGAAGTACCTGACGATGGTCACGAAGCGCGGGATTATCAAGCGCACCGAACTCGCGGCATTCGCCTCGGTGCGGTCGTCCGGGCTGATCGCGATTGGGCTGGAGGAAGGCGACGAACTGCGCTGGGTGCGCGAGACGAGCGGCTCCGATCATGTGATTCTCGTCACGCGCAAGGGTATGTCTATCCGGTTTGCGGAGACGGACGTGCGCTCGATGGGGCGAGCAGCGCAGGGCGTGAAGGCGATCACGATGCGTCCGGACGACAGCCTCGTCTCGGCGGATATGATTCCCGAAGATGCGGATAAGACCTACTGTCTCCTGATCGTTGCGGAGAACGGCTTGGGCAAGCGCACGCAGGTCTCGCAGTTCCCTGTCCAGAGGCGGGCAGGTCTCGGCGTGAAGGGGATGCAGGTGACGGCACGGACGGGCGACATCGTCGCATCGAGCGTAGTGGAGCCGACCGATGAAGTAATCTTCATGTCTGCAAACGGTATTGTGATGCGGCAGCGCGTGGACGCGATCCGCCCTATCGGGCGAGCGACGCAGGGGGTCAAACTCACACAACTCGATGAGGGCGACCGCGCGGCGTCGTTTACCCGCATCCCGGCGGGCGCGGACGATAACGGCATCCCGGTCGGGGGCGATGCGCCGCCCGTCGAGACCTCCGTCGTTGCCGAGCCGAAAGCGAAGCGCGTGCGGGCGGTGCAACCGGAACTCGTTCCGGCGGACGGGGACTGAGCAATGCCGTGAGTGGTGGATAGCAAGCAGCGGGCGATGCGGGGGTATACTCCCCTCGTCGCCCGCTTTTCGCGTTCGCAGGAGGAGAGACGATGACGCTCACTGCACCGCCGGCATTGCCGGAAAATGATGCCGCCCCGACTGACCGCCGCGACGGGCTGGTACGCGTCGGGATGGCGCAGGTACGCCCGATCCTCGGTGATGTTGCTGCCAATTTGCGGACGCACGAGCGGGTCATCACCGAGGCGCGGGACGCGGGTACACATCTCTGCGTCTTCCCCGAACTCGCGCTGACGGGCTATTTCCTGCGTGATCTCGTACCGGATGTGGCGATGTTCGCCACCGATGAACGGCTCCGTGCGCTCTCGACGCTTGCCGGTCCGATGGACCTTGTGTTGTCGTTCGTGGAGGAAGATGCACGCGGGCGGTACTATATCGCGGCGGCATACTGGAGCGGCGGCGCACTTGTGCATGTGCATCGCAAAGTCTATCTGCCGACCTACGGGATCTTCGATGACGGGCGGTTTTTCGGGGCGGGCGATCAATTCCGGGCATTCGATACGCGCTTCGGGCGCATCGGCGTCCTGATTTGCGAAGATTTCTGGCACCTCAGTAGCCCGTACCTGCTCTGGATAGACGGCGCGGACATGCTCGTCTGCTGCAATAATCACCCCGGACGCGGCACCGACAGCCGCACGGGGGACATCGCCTCGATAGAGTTTGTGCGTGCGCTCTGCCGCACCTACGCGGGGAGCATGACCGTGCCGGTGGTGCAATGCAACCGCGTGGGGTTCGAGGATGGCATCAATTTCTGGGGCGAGAGTTTCGCGCTCGATGCAGGCGGCGCGGAGATCGCCACTGCCCCCGCGATGGACGAGCATCTGCTAATCGCGGAGATTGACCGGAGCGAGACGCGCCGCCGCCGCATCGGTTGGCCCGCACTGCGCGACGAGAAGCCCGCGCTCGTTGCCCGCGAACTTGCTCGCATCCTCGGCGCGTGACACACGCCGCAGGTCTTCCCGCGATTCATCCCTTTTGCTGCCTGCGGGGTATACTTTTGTGACGGGCAACGAAGCCTGCCATCGCACAAAGGAGCGCGGCGACATGAAACGGTGGTGCGGGGCATTGATCGGGGTTCTTGGATTGACGGTGCTGCTGACGGCGTGCGGCGGCGCGACGAACTCGAAAGGCATGGAGAAGATCACGGTCGGGTATATCCCGGTGATGATTGACGCTCCCTTATATATCGGTATCGAGCGCGGCTACTTCAAAGATGAAGGGCTGGATGTGACGATTCAGCCGCTGGCAGGCGGAACGGATGTTATCACGCAGACTGCCACGGGCAATTTCGATATTGCGCTCGGCGGGCTTGGCGTCGCAACATTCAATGCGCTGGCGAAGAATATCGGTATCAAGGTTGTCGCCCCGCTCCACAGTGAGACACCGCCCGTTGCGACTGCCCTCGTGACGAGCAAGAAGGCATTCGATAGCGGACAGATCAAGACGGTCGCAGACCTCAAGGGCAAGAAGGTGGCGATCAATGCCGCCGGGAGTGCCACAGAATACTGGTTGTCGCGTGCGCTGGAAAAGGCCGGGCTGAAACTGGGCGATGTGGATGTGCAGTTCATCGCCTTTGCGGATGTTCCCGCCGCACTCGAAAATGGCGCAATCGCCGCCGCGATGCTCGGTGAGCCGCTGCTGGTTCAGGCGCGGGACAAGGGGCAGGTGCAGGTGTTATCGGACGACTTCATCAGCGGCTTCTTTCCCACGGTTGTGCTGTACAACACAAAGTTCGCGGAGAGCCGCAAGGGTCCGGCGCAGGGGTTTATGAATGCGTACCTGAAATCGTGCCGCGATTTGCAGGGCGGCGCATTCAAGACGGACAGCGTCGCCGCGATTGTCGAGAAGTACACGAAAGTGCCGACCGAAGTGGTGAAACGAGCCAACGCGCCGACCTTCGAGCCGAACGCCCGCTTCAAACTGGACGACCTTTCCACGATGCAAAACTTCTACCTTCAGCGCGGCGGGCTGACGTATACGACGCCGCTCGATATGACGAAGGTAATAGATACGACCTTTGTCGCCGCCAGTGTCAAGAAATTGGGCGAGTACAAGCCGTGAGCGACAACCGCACTGCAATTCCTGCCGCGATTGCGGTATCCCACTTGTCGCAGCGGTTCGGTGTCGTACAGGCACTGGATGATG
>JBBRMX010000075.1:0-13488 GCA_038230615.1 Thermomicrobiales bacterium
CAGTCCCGCAACGATTCGGTGGGCTGGCGAGTGACGATACAATGATCAATGCTCGCCGCGCTAAAGTTGTGTCGGACGCGCTGCGAACGATACCGTATCGGATATTTTTGCAGATTTGTTACTCACATTTGCCCGTATGCAGCGCGATCTACCATGCGGGAACCGCAGCACAACACGATTTTTTCCTCCCATCGCTCGCCGCCGGGAAAACAATCGGGGTGAACGCAATGCGGGCAATCGCGGTCTACGCGGCGACCGATCACGAACAGTGCTACGTCACAGGGTGGGGTATCGTCCCCGCGCCGATCCCGCCGAACGGGCTGCTACTGCTCTCCACACACATCGAGGACACCCCATGCACGATCCTTCTTCCCGCCCACACGCTGGCAAATGTGCGAAAATCGGGGAACGGTAACTACGTCTGGACCGCAACGGGTGTGCGGCTCCCGTTCGATATGATTCTTGACAAGGGCAATGCGCCCACAGACACCGAAAAATGGAGGGCGTTCCGGTGGAAAACCGACCAATCCGTGTCCTGATCGCCAAAGTCGGTCTGGACGGACACGACCGGGGGGCGAAAATCCTCACCCGTGCGCTACGCGACAGCGGCATGGAGGTGATCTACACCGGCTTGCACCAGACACCGGAGATGGTCGTCGAGGCTGCGGTGCAGGAAGATGTAGATGTGTTAGGGCTGTCGTCACTCTCTGGGGCGCACGCCACGCTTTTTCCGCGTGTCATCGCGGGGCTGCGGGAGGCGGGGCTGGACGATGTGCTGCTCGTCGCGGGCGGCATTATCCCGCCTGAAGATGTCGAGGAACTGCGTGCAGAAGGCGTCGCGGCAGTCTTCGGCCCCGGTACGCCCCTCGCAACGAGCATCGCCTTCATCAAAGAACACGCCCCGCGCAATCGCGGTCTCGGCAGGCGGCGCAGCCAGTGAGTGCGCCACTCGAAGCCGCCGTCCACGATCTTGCCGCCCGCCTCCGCGCCGGGGACCGTGCCGCCCTCGCTCGCGCTATCTCGCTTGTCGAGGCAGGCGACCCGGCGGGTTTGCTGCTCTCTGAATCGCTTTTCGCGACGACAGGCAACGCGCACACGATAGGCATCACCGGCCCCCCCGGTGCAGGAAAGAGCACCCTTACCGACGCCCTCATCCGGGAATATCGCGGGCGCAATCTGCGCGTCGCCGTCCTTGCGGTAGACCCCGTCTCGCCCCGCACGGGGGGGGCGACTCTCGGCGACCGCATCCGCATGACGCAGACAGCAGCGGACAACGGTGTCTTCGTTCGTTCCAGCGCGGCACGCGGCAACGGACACGGCTTGGGATTGACCACCGCACAGGTCGTTCGCCTCATGGACGCTGCCGGGTACGACCGCATCCTCATCGAAACCGTTGGCACGGGGCAAGACGGCGTGACTATCGCCACCGTCGCTGCGACGATCCTGCTCGTCCAAACACCAGGAAGCGGCGACGAGGTGCAAGCCCTCAAAGCGGGCATACTGGAAGTCGCGGATATCTTCGTCGTCAACAAGGCGGAACTTCCCGGCACCGATGCCTTATTACACGACTTGCGCGAGGTAGCGCGGGCGACACGGGAGCGCAGTATATGGCTGCCGCCGGTCCTCCCGACCACGGCGCGGGACGGCACCGGCATCGTGGCGGTTGCGGACGCGATTGAGGCGCATCGCGCCCATCTCACCGCCTCCCCGGAGGGAGAACGGCGGGCGATGGGCAGGCTCTGGGCGGAAGTCCGCGCACTGGTACGCAATGAGGTACTTGCAACCGTCGAGCAGTATCTCTCGACGCCCGCCGGGGCGTCCCGCGCCGTTGCTGCCCTTCAGAAAGGTGCAGACCCGATCTCGGTCGCCCGCGCCGTCCTCGCAGACCGCCGCTGGACGCGAGAGAGCTAACAGCACGACGATTCGTACCGCGATTTCTTACCGCGATGATTCCGCGAAGATTGTCGCGGGGAGATCACCGAGTTTGAAGTTCCACGAGACCGACCCGCCGTTCTTCACCGCAAGGGCGTCGGCGTCGGTCACTTTCCCCGGTAGGTCGAACGCCAGCGCGATGTACCCGTCTGCTAGCAGCAACGGGCCAAGATCGAACGACGGCGTACCACTCCCGCCCATCGCGGACATCGCGGGGTCGCCACCGCCGAGGCTAGGGTCTACTTTACCGTCAATGCGGACACCGTTCGCGGTCTGTTTCGCGGTTATCGTCAGCAGCGGGGGCGACGACGACCCGCCCGGTGTGCCGAGCACTGCAGTCAATTGCTGTTGCATCTCGTCCAGATTCTTGAACGGGAGGCTGATATCAATGCCGATGAATTTGTCGTTCTCGTACGGCGTCGCGGTGCCGCCCATTTGCGTGATCTGCCCGCTCACATCGCTAAACGGGTTCATCTGTGGCGGGGTCGGTGCGCTGGCGACACTCGCGGTCGAGGGGCCAACGCCCTGTTGCACGGTCTGCAATGCCACCTTTGAAAGCCCAAGGCGCATCATCGTCGTCCCGGAGAGGTCGGTCTTGACCGTGCTTTTGAGGTTGACTTCGAGGCAGCCGCTCAGTAGCCCGACGGTCAAGACCCCCACGAGACCGAGCAAACCGCATCGTTTCATCCATCGCATGTCCCTGACAATCACCGTGCGCCTCCGTTTGTGCATTCCCGTATTGCCACTCATCCCTGCACCCTCGTACAGCGTAACATAGCAGTACGATGTATGTGTGAGAACCGTTGCTCACAACGGGAATGCCGCCGCCCCCGCAGGTGTTTCATGGAGCGATAGCGTGCGGTCAATGTCGCCTGCACTGTGTGCTGGAAAGAAGTTAGCAACGTGTTTTATCGTTTCGGTCTGCTCATCTACCGTCGCAAGTGGGTCTTTATCGGTGTATGGTTCGCGCTGCTTGTCATCTGCGTTCCGCTGGTACCCAAAGTAACCGAGCCACTTCATATCGGCGGCTTCGCGGACCCGTCGTTGGAAAGTTCCCAAGCGGCCGAAACGCTCGCCCGCGATCTCAATTACAGCACGAGTACCGTCATCGTCGTCTTCAAGAGCGGCGCGTCCGGTCTCCATGCGAACGATCCCGCCTTCATCGCGCAGGTGCAGCAATCGCTCGGCGGGTTGTCCGCGTTGCCCGTCAAGACCACCGTCGTGGACCATACGACGAACTCCCGCCAAGTCTCGCGGGACGGACTGACGGCATATGAAGTAATCCTGCTCGCAACCGACGGCGAGGCAGCGGCGAAACTCGTGCCACAAATTGACGCCGCCCTCACAAAACCACCGACGCTGACGATGCAGGTCGGCGGCGGCCCCGCCTTCTATGCCGATGTTGAGCGCGTGAGCCAAGAAGACCTCGCGCGGGCGGAACTCGTCGCCTTCCCGGTTGCGATTATCGCGCTGTTGTTCGTCTTCGGCAGCGTGATCGCCGCCGGGTTGCCCGTGATCGTCGGTGGGTGCGGTGTCGTCGTCATCCTTGCCACGATCTACAGCATCGGCGTCCGCACCGAACTCTCCATTTTCACCGTCAATCTCGCCACCCTGCTCGGTCTCGGTCTCGGTCTCGATTACTCGCTCTTTCTCGCCAGCCGTTTCCGTGAGGAGATCGCACGCGGGCGGCAGACGCCGGAGGCGGTCGCGGTGACGCTCGCCACTGCGGGCAAAGCGGTCGTTTTCAGCGGCGTCACGGTGCTGATCGGGTTGTGCGCGTTGCTCACCTTCCGTATCAATCTGCTCTTCTCTATTGGTGTAGGTGGCGTCGTGGTTGTCTTCGTCTCCGTCTTGGCAGCAATCACCCTGCTCCCCGCGATCCTCTCACTCGTCGGGCCACGCATTGATGCATGGTCGGTACGAAAACTCATCCAGACCATGCGACGGCGCGATGTTACCGCGAATAATCTTCCGGACGACCGGGGGTTTTGGCACGATCTCGCGCAGTTCGTCATGAAGCGTCCGCTCTGGGTTGCGGTGCCGACATTGGCATTCCTGCTGCTGCTCGGCACGCCTTTTCTGCATGTTGCATTCAGCAGCCCGGACGCTTCGATTCTGCCGACAAGCGTTGAGAGTAGGCAAGTTTACGATGTGCTCAAGCGCGAATTCAACGAGAGCGAGACAACCCCGATCCTGCTTGCGGTCAAGACCAAGGGCGGCACGAGTGTTTTCGCCCCCGACAATGTCGCCTACTTGTACGAGTTCGCGCAACAGATCGCCAAAGACCCCCGTGTCTCGCGGGTAGATAGCATCGTCTCAGCGGACTCGCGCATCTCCCGCGCCCAGTATCAGACATACTATCTCGACCCCGCCGCGCTGCAAGACCCTTACTTGACGCAATTCGTCGCGAGTTTCGCCAAGGGCGACACAACGCTCGTCTCCGTCGTGAGCAAATACGCATCCACTGACATCGAGACCCGCGCCCTCGTCACGAAACTGCGAAACTCGTCTATCGGCAACGGCATGTCGTTTCAAGTAACGGGCGCGACCGCAGGCGTCATTGATGTAGTGGACGGGCTATATCGCAGTTTCCCCGTCGCCGCCATCTTCATTGTGCTGACGACGTACATCGTACTACTTATCCTGTTCCGCTCGGTCGTGCTGCCCATCAAGGCAATCCTGATGAATGCCCTCAGCATCATCGCCAGCTACGGGATGCTCGTTTGGGTCTTCCAAGAGGGGCATCTGTCGGGGGTGCTCAATTTCAAGGCACTCAATTTCATCGAGCCGACTCTGCCGATCATCATGTTCTGCACACTCTTCGGGCTTTCGATGGACTACGAAGTCTTCCTACTCAGCCGCATCAAGGAGCATTACGACCATACCGGCGACAACACCGCGAGCGTCGCTATCGGCATCGAACGCAGCGCACGAATCATCACGAGTGCCGCGCTAATCGTAGTACTCGTCGCATTCTCGTTTGTCACGGCAGATATCGTGCTCGTCAAGGCACTCGGTCTTGGCGTCGCGGTCGCGGTCGCGGTGGATGCGACAGTCGTGCGGGCATTGCTCGTCCCCGCGACGATGCGCCTGCTCGGTCACTGGAACTGGTACGCGCCGCGCTGGTTGCTCCGTATCCTGCCCGAAACCTCGTTGGAATCGCCCGACACCGACGAGTTCCCGCCCGATCCGCCCTCGCCACCGTCGCCGCCGCGCACTCGCGCACTCGAACCCGCCGGACGCCCCTAATCCATCCCCACCGAAGGACGGCACACCCATGCAACGCTCCCGCCTCATACTTCCTCCGCTGCTACTCATGATCGTGCTCGTGCTGAGTGCGTGCGGCGCATCTGGCACGCCAGACGCCTTCCCGACGCCCGCCCTCACCGCTGCCACCGCTCAACTGCCGCAGAGCACCCCCGGTCCCGTCCCCGGCACCGTGATCCGCTTCCCCGAAGACGAAGCCCCGCACAATGTCATCACCGAGTGGTGGTATTACACCGGCAATCTCATTACCACCGATGGGCAGCGATATGGCGTGGAGTACACGATTTTCCAGGGCAGCCGCAGCGATCTTCCCGTCGGGTATGCCGCACATTTCGCCATTATTGACGCGGCGAAGCACACATTCAGTGTGGATCAAGATTTGGCACTCGTCTCTTTACCAAAGTTTGGTGGAGCGGCGGGGTTCGATCTCCGCATCCACGACTGGACGCTGCGCGGCGTCAACGGCACCGACACAATGCAGGCAACGATGCGCGACGGTAGCTTCGGCATTGACATCACCGCGACCGACCGCACAGGACCGACCTTGCAGGGGGGCGGGCAGTTCAGTTACGGCGCGGGCGGTTCCAGTTACTATTACAGCCGCACGCGCATGATTCCGTCCGGCACGATTACGGTTGGCGGGCAGCAAAAGCAGATCGCGGGCGGCACGCTCTGGTTCGATCACCAGTGGGGCAATTTCCTGCCAACAAACGGCGGATGGGATTGGTACAGCACCCAACTGGACGACGGCAGCGCCATGATGGTCTATAACCTCCGCGATGCGAAAGGCACGATCCTTCAGACCTTCGGGGAATATGTCCCGCCGTGCGCGAGTGACTGCGCCCCGTCAAAGCTGACAAAATCGGTCGAGTTGGAGCGTGAACAATTTACAATTACTTCCACCGGTACATGGAAGAGTGAGACGACGGGCATTACGTACCCCGTCGGCTGGCGTGTGCAAGTCAAACCGAAAAACGATGTTCCCGCACTCGATCTCATGTATACGCCCGTTATTCCGGGTGCCGAACTCGATACGCGGAAGACAACTTCGGTAGTGTACTGGGAAGGCGACAACCTCATTACCGGCACGAAGAACGGCACACCGATCACCGGTTCCGGGTACATCGAACTCACGGGATATGACAAGCAGAAGTAGCATCCGCACCGTAGGAAAACCGCACCGGATGCGCTACACTCCCGCCATCGTCTCAAAGATGACGTGATAGGAGCGCATCGAATGGAACTCGCACGCCTGTATACGTTTTATGCACCGACAAAACTCGTCTTTGGCGCGGATGCCGTCGGGCAGACTGGCACCGAACTCCGCGCCCTCGGTGGTACGGTCGCGCTGATCGTCACCGATAGCGGCGTCGTGAATGCGGGTCTGCTCGCGCCCGCCCTCGCCAGCATGGAGGCTGCGGGCATCGGCATGGTCGTCTTCAGCGATGTAGAGCCGAACCCAAGCACGAAAACCGTCGCAAGTGCGGTGGCGATGTACCGCGACGGCGGCTGCGATTGCCTCGTCGCAGTTGGCGGCGGCAGCCCGATGGACACCGCCAAGGCCGTCGGTATCGTCGTCAGCAACGGTGGGACGATCAACGACTACGAGGGCAAACCTGATGCCGTGACGAAAGACCTCCCGGCGTTCTTGTGCGTGCCGACGACCTGCGGCACCGGCTCCGAAGTGACCCCGTTTGCCGTCATCACCGACGAGGAACGGCACTGGAAAATGTCTATCGCGTCGCCGCGCACCTTCCCGAAAGTCGCCATTATTGACCCTGCACTTTTTACGAAGATGCCGCCCGGTTTGATTGCGGCAACGGGGATGGACGCCCTGACGCACGCCGTCGAATCGTACACGAACCGCGACGCGCAACCATTCGCGGACGCGCTCGATCTCCACGCAATCCGGCTGATTGGTAAGTATCTCCGACCCGCAGTCGCGCAAGCGAACACGGAAGCGATGGCGTATATGGCAATCGCCGCCACCCTTGCGGGGATGGGCTTTTCGCAGAACCGCCTCGGCATCGTCCACGCGATTTCGCATCCGGTGACGTCGTATGTCGGCACACCGCACGGCATCGCCAACGCGATTTTGTTGCCGTATGTGCTGGAATTCAACGCGATTGGCTGCCTTGATCGCCTCAAAGATATTGGCGACGCGCTCGGCGAGAGTGTCGGCAATGCGCCGCTTCCCTTCGCCGCATCGCAGACGATTCAGGCAATCCGGCGGCTCTCGGAGGATGTCGGTATCCCCGCCACTCTCGGCGATGTCGGGGTACGGGAGGAGCACGTCGCCAACATCGCCGCCGACGCGATGAAAGCGCGGGCGAACTGTGCGATCAATCCGCGCCGTGTCACGCAGCGTGACATCGAACGGGTAATCCGCATCGCGATGGGCGAGATGTAAGCGACGATTTATTCATCATCGGGAACAGGCGGCACAGCGGGGCGGGTATTTATCCTGCTCCGTTTTTCGCATCGTGCAAAAGGTCCGCGTCCTCGCTGCCGGTTTCGGGGCGGTATTGCCCGAATGCTTCCTGATATTCGGCACGCACCTCGGCATCTACCAGATGGACGTACATCTGCGTCGTCGCAAGGTTCGCGTGACCGAGAACACGCTGCACGACGGGTGCGGGGACTTTCCCCTCCACCAATTGTGTCGCCAAGCCGTGCCGGAACGAATGCGGCGTGATGTGCGCCACGATCCCCGCCTGCCGCGCCACCTCTTGCACGATACGCTCGACGGTGCGCGGCGTGATGCGCGTCCCTGCCACACCAGGATTATCGCGTCCGCTGAATGCCGGGAGTGTGGCGAGTGCGACGGCGTGCGAACCATCGAGCCGCGCTGCCCAGTACCGCCGTAGGGCGTCCGCCGTGGACGTATCGAAGTAGACGCGGCGGCTTTTGCCACCCTTGCCCCGGAAGACAAAGGCGGTGCCGTCTTCCAGATCAATATCGCCGCGTCGCAACGCGCAGCATTCCGAGACCCGTGTACCCGTGCGATAGAGGAACCGCAGGAGCGCGGCAACTTTCACGCGGCGCAATTCGGCGTCGGGTGTCTCGCCTTTCGGCTGCGATGCGAGGAACTTCAGAATACGGTCGAGATCGCGTGTGCGGATGTCCGGCGGGGGCGCGTGGAATGCACTGCTTTGTGCGCTCAGTAGCAGAGTCATCTTCTCGATGGAGAGTGCGGGGTGATAATCGTTCGCCACGAGATGCTTATAGAACTTCCGCACCGCCGCGAGATAGGTCTGCGCCGTCCGCACCGCCGCGATGTCCTCCCGCGTCTGCCGCTCGGCAGGCAGGAGCGAACGCGAGAAATCCACAACATGCGCGGTTTGCAATGCAGTTACGGACATCGTCGCGGATTCTGCCCCTTCAGCGCGGAGAAACGCGGTAAACTTCCGCAACCCGTAGCCATAGGTTGCGATGGTACGCGGACTTTTGCCGAGCGTCTGGAGGAAATCGGCAATTGCTTCATCAACAGTCATGCGTCTGTTCCCTCCGCTCCCTCGGCGAAGTACCGTAGCACCACCGGACGGATACGCTCGACCGCCCGCGCACGGTGACTGAGGGCATGTTTCTCGCTGGCAGGCATCTCGGCGTAGGTTCGCGTCTCACCTGCTGGCACGAAAACCGGATCGTACCCGAAACCGTTCTCGCCCCGTCCTGCATCGGCAATCGTGCCTTCTACTCGCCCCTCGGCGTGCCAGAGCCGCCCATCCGGCACCACGAAGGCGAGCGACGCAACGAACCGCGCCGTCCGTGCCGCAGGCGTTGCTGTCACCAACCGCGAGAGCAGCAACGCGTAGCGATCGCGGTCGGTTAGCCCTTCGCCGCCGTATCGCGCCGAGTACACCCCCGGTTCCCCGCCGAGCGCGTCCACGATCAAGCCGGAATCGTCCGCAAGCGCGGGCAGACCAGTCTGTGCCAGCGCATATCGCGCCTTCGCAGCGGCATTCTCCGCGAATGTCTCGCCAGTTTCCGGTGGCCACGCAGCCACGCCTGCGTCAGCAGCAGTAATGATGCGTACGCCGGGAAGATCGAGGAGCGCGGCAAACTCGCGCACTTTTCCGATATTTGCGGTTGCAATGACGAGCGTCTGCATGAGCGACCTCCGATGTGTACGTACACTAGTGTGCCACACGCGACGCCGGAGCGCAAATCGTGTGCGACAATAGGCGAAATGTGGCGTGTGACGACGAGGGAGGCATCATCTGCGCATGTTGAACAACCGGCACATTGCGGCGGTATTTCACGAACTCTCCGCGCTGCTCGAACTGGCGGGGAACGAACCATTTCGGGTTGCGGCGTACCGGCGGGCAAGCGAGACGCTGCGGCGCATCGAACCGCCGCTGGCGGAACTGGCAGCGCGGCACGAACTGCAAGCAATTCCCGGTATCGGGGAAGGCATCGCTGCGGACATCGAAGAATTGCTGGCAACAGGTCGGCTGGCGCGGCTTGATGCGCTCCGTGTCACGTTGCCGCCAGTGCTTATCGCGCTGATGCATGTTCCCGGCATCGGTGCAAAGACTGCCGCCGCACTCCATGCGCGGCTCGGTCTACCCGATTTGCGGGCGTACGAAACGGCGATTCTCGGCGGTGCATTGCGCGGGATGCGCGGAATCGGGGAGAAACGCGAGGCGGATATTCTCAGTGGGCTACGCGCACGCTTGAGTAGCGAGGGGCGTTCGCTACTCGGCACCGGGATGCGGCTGGCAGCGCAACTGATGCATGACTTCGCCACCCTTCTCCCCGATGTGCCGCTGATGCCGATAGGCAGCCTGCGCCGGTGGACACCGACGATTGGCGATGTAGATTTGCTCGCCCTCACTCACGATGCTGACCGCGCAATCGAGGTATTTAGTGTGCTTCCCGATGTGTTTACGGTCGTGAATCGCACGGCGGACACAGTGCGCGTGCGGCTGATTGACGGCGTGGAATCGGAATTATTCGTCCGCACACCGGAGCGTGCCGGGGGCGCACTGCTCTTTCTCACCGGCAACAAGACGACCGCGACGGGCGGTACCGGCTTCCGTGAAGCACTCGTTGCGCGTGCTGCGACACAGGGTTACGCACTTGATACGAGCGGGTTGCATCGCGGTAATGTCTATGTCGAGGGAGACGAAACCGCCGCCTTCGCCGCACTTGGTTTGCCGTTCGTTCCGCCTGAACTGCGCGAAGGTGCCACAGCATTGGAACGCATCGCCACTAACGGCGTGCCGCGCCTCGTCGAGATGACTGATATTCGCGGCGACCTCCATACACACACGACATGGAGTGACGGCAGCGCGACCGTCGCGCAGATGCTTGCAGGCGCACACGAACACGGCTACACGTACTACGGCATCAGCGACCATTCCGGCGGGCTGAAAATCGCCAATGGGCTGAATGCGACCCGGCTTGCCGAGCAAGCTGCCGAGATCGCCGCGACGCTATCACCCGTGCGTGTGTTGCGCTCCAGTGAGGTCGAAGTCCACAATGATGGGCATCTCGATTTCGACGACGCTACCCTCGCAATGCTCGACTACGCCATCGCCGCCGTCCACAGCAATCAGCGCGGGGACCGTGCCGCCGTTACGCAGCGTACGCTCGCCGCCATCGCCAACCCGTATATTGACATTGTCGCGCACCCGACCGGACGATTGTTGCTGCACCGTGAGCCGATGGACCTAGATTTCGACCCGATCTTCGCTGCCGCCGCCGCAACACAGACTGCACTGGAGATCAACGCCGACTATCACCGCCTCGATCTCGATGCGTCCCTCGCACGGCGTGCGGCGGATGCAGGCGTCGTCATCACGACCAACAGCGATGCGCACGGCGTCGAGGGATTGTCGAATCTCATCTTCGGGGTGATGACGGCGCGGCGGGCATGGCTCCGACCGGAAGAGCTGCTCAACTGCTGGCCCGCAGACGAGATTCTCGCCCGCCGCGCTCACCGCCTCGGTCACTAACGGCGGACACGCGTACATTCCCGCCGCCTATTCGCCATACTGCGCGACAGGGAGAAGCATCGGACAGTTGGGCAACCTGCGTGCGACGTGCGACGTGCTGCATACACGAGATTGCCGAAAGCGGGCGGGTCTTGCACTGATGGCGTGGGAATCTGCCGACTGTCGGGGCGGCAAGCCAACCCTGATACGAACTGCGAAATGGACGACGATCTCTGCGCACTCGTCCGCGACCTCCCCGACGGTGCAGGGATCATCGTGCGGCTGTTGGAGGCATCGAGTCGAGCCGCACAGGAAATGCATCGCATCGCATCGCAAGAGGCACGACGGCACACGCTCAGTTGGGAACTCCCACCGTTGTGCCGTCTCTAGCAGAATCGAGGGAAACGCATGGTCACCACTGCGATTACCGGCGGCACACTCGTTACCAACACCGGACTCATCCACGCCGATATACTCATCCGCGACGGCAGTATCGTTGGGATGATGACTATCCCGGCGACCACTACGCCCGACCGGACGATAGATGCCACCGGTCTGCTTATCCTCCCCGGCGGCGTGGATGTCCACACTCACGCCTACGATCCCGACCCGCTGATGCAGGAGGGGTTCGACACGCTCTCGTACGCGGCGGCAGCGGGCGGCGTTACCACGATAGTCGAGATGCCGATGAGCGAACCCGCCGCAACCGACCGGGCGACCTTCACGGCACGCATCCCGCTGATCGAATCGAAGTCAGTCGTGGATGTCGCCATGTATGCCGCCGTCGTCCACGGGCAATCCGTCGCCGCGCTCCACGCAATGTGGGAGGCGGGCGCGGTCGCATTCAAGGCGTTCATGTGCGGCGGTAGCGCGGTCATGCCACCCGTGGACGATGCCGAGATCGTCGCCGCACTCGAAGTGGCGCAACAGTACGGCACATTCCTCACTGTTCATGCGGAAAACGACGCTCTCCTGCGAGCGGGCGTGGCGCGGATGCACGCCGCAGGCCGCACCGACCCACTCGCGCATGCTGCCTCCCGCCCACCGATGGTCGAGGCCGAAGCAGTACGCCGTGCAATCTTTCTTGCGGGGCAGGTCGGGGCGCATGTCCACATCGCGCACGTCTCCTGCGACCTCGCAGTGCAGGAAGTGCGGGAGGGCAAAATGCGGGGCGTCCATGTCACCGCCGAGACCTGCCCGCAGTATCTCGTGCTGGACGAATCCGACCTCGCCACACGCGGCCCGTATGCCCTCTGCGCCCCGCCTCTGCGCCCGCGCTCCGATGTAGATGCACTCTGGGACGCGCTGCGCGACGGCACGCTCGATCTCGTCTGTTCCGATCATTGCGGCTTTTCCGTCGAGGCAAAAGAGCGCGGCAGGGCGGATATTTTTGCCGCCCCAATGGGCGTTAGCACGATACAAGGGATGCTGCCACTGGTGTACGATGAGGCAGTCAACCGCCGAGGGTGGTCATGGCACGAGATCGTGCGGCGCACCGCCACAAACCCCGCCCGCATCTTCGGTCTTGCGCCGCACAAAGGCAGCATCGCAATCGGGAGCGACGCTGACCTTGTGCTGTACGATCCCGCCGCGCCGTGGGCAATTCGTGCCGATGAGATGCTGCATCGTAACAAGCAAACGCCGTTTTCTGGTCTCACCGTGCAGGGGCGTATCATGCACACCCTCGTACGCGGCGAAACAGTGTTCCGACACGGCGCAATCACGGTCGGGAATGGCTATGGGAAATTCATCCCCCATGCGTAACGAGCAAACGGAAATTGTGGCAATCCGTGGTTCTTGCAACGATGTGACCGTCTATCGGTGACGATCACGCAGAGAAGCGCACGAGCCACGAAATACGAAGCACGAACTACACGAGTTAATGCCCGCGCACTTTCGTCGGCGTGAAACGGACGGCGGCGCGATATGTCTGCCCGAACGATTCCGGCGTCATGCCAATACTTTTGATGCCCTGCGCGTACTTCTCCACGTAGCCGTCCACCTCGTTCGCGGGGGGCGCATCCGCGACAATCTGCGCGTCCGCCTCGAACACCACGATGTCGCCGCCGTTTTTGTCGCCATCGAAATTGAGCGACACCTTGCCGCGCTCTGCGATATTGCGGAGTTTCGGCGTGTCCGCCTTGCTGTACATCAGGAGTGTGCCGTCCGCTTCCCACAGGAACCAGACCGGGCTTGGTTGCGGCATCCCGTCCGCACGCACCGTCGTGACCCAGATAATCATATCTTGCTGCAAATGCGCCATCGCTCGCGCCCCAAACGGTGTCGTGGCGTCAATCGAGAATGCCATCGTACCCTCCCGCAAACAACCTAAAAGAAAGCGGCGTGTGTC
>JBBRMX010000076.1:0-13254 GCA_038230615.1 Thermomicrobiales bacterium
CCTGCGCGCGGCTCCCCGAGGCTTTTCGTCGCTACGCCACGTCCTTCTTCGGCACACACGCCCAAGGCATCCACCCAACGCCCTTGGTCACGCCTCATATCCTCACGTCCATCGCACAACAAAGGTTACCCCCCGTCGCACCTGAACCGTCTTTTCGTTTTATCTCCTTGCTCGCTTCCTACATCGCCTCGCGGCAATGCACAAAGCCCTCTTCCCCTCGGTTCGTAAGGTGCTGCCCGTCGCTCTTCGTCGCCGGGAAATGAAATGTATCATCTCTGCTCATCCATGTCAAGAGGGTGGTCCTCCTGATCCGGTTGCCGGGACTGATTGTGCACTTAGACTAAGGTGTAACGTCCCGGCGTTTCACGCCCTGCCCTCGCAATGAGCACGCATGTCGTCTCGACAATAGAGGTGTGTCGTGATACTGTGGACAAGAAAGCGCACGCTTTTACGGCGTGAAACGCTGCGGCGTCTATCTGCTGTCCGCCTCTTTGGGGCGAAGCCGGATACGTCGGCTTCGGTGGATGCATTGTGCATCGCTGGACTCCACCGCTCGGATGGTGATTCGTACAATGTCCACTACGCTGCTGCAAAAAGGCAAAGAAAAGGGTTATCTCCTCCACGATGAGATCATCGCTGCCTTCCCGAATGCCGAACAGGATATTGAGAGCCTCGATGAATTTTTCTCCACGCTCTATGAGCAGGGGATTGATATTGTCGAGCAGGAGCCCGCGGCAAAGCCGGAACCCGCAAGCCGCTCTTCCCGCGCTAAAGCCGATCATCGTGCCGAAGACGAACGGATTGACAGCGCACAAGCGGCGCAGATCGCGGCGGATTCTGTCCGGCTCTACTTGCAGGAGATCGGTGAAACCGACCTTTTGACGATGGCGGAAGAAGTCTGGCTCGCCAAGCGCATGGAGCGCGGGCTGGCAGCGAAGACGCGGCTTGGCAGCGAGGACGAGCTCGATGCCGACCTCCGTTCTGAACTACACTATGACTACAAAGACGGCGAAGAAGCCCGTGAGCATCTGATTCGTGCGAATCTTCGGCTCGTCGTGAGCGTTGCAAAGAAGTATGTCGGGCGCGGATTGTCCTTCCTCGATCTCATTCAGGAGGGCAATATCGGTCTTATGAAAGCGACCGACAAGTTCGACCACCAGCGCGGGTTCAAGTTCAGCACCTACGCAACGTGGTGGATTCGGCAGGCGATTACTCGTGCGATTTCCGATCAAAGCCGCACAATCCGGTTGCCCGTCCATGTGGGTGAGACGATTAACCGCGTGAAAAAGATGAGCCATCGGTTGCAGCAAATCTACGAGCGCGAACCGACGCACGAAGAGATCGCCAACGCGATGGATTTGCCGGAAGACAAAGTGCGGCAGGTGTTGGAAGTCTCTCGTCATCCGGTCTCGCTCGAAGCACCCGTTGGGCAGGACGGCGACGCCTTCCTCGGTGATTTTATCGAGGACGATTCAACCCCCGCACCCCTCGAACTGGCATCGCAGCAGTTACTTAAGTCGCAGATCGGCGAAGCACTTTACAAACTGACCGAGCGTGAGCGGCGTATCATCGTGCTTCGGTTCGGGTTAGAAGATGGACGATTCCGCACGCTGGAAGAAGTTGGCAAAGAGTTCGGCATCACCCGCGAGCGCATCCGGCAGATCGAAGCGAAGGCACTACGGAAGTTGCGGCACCCGTCGTATAGCCGCAAATTGCGCGGGTATCTGGACTAGAGACGCACGCGACTTGTCATTCATGAAGATGATTTGTGGAAACAATAAGACCGTGATGGTGTCAATCCATCACGGTCTTTTGCTGCGTCGAGCCGCAATCCCACATGACGATTTATACGATCACCACGGTTTGTATGTCCCAACAAACTCTGGGTGATGCTGCCCCCACAACTGGCGCGTCATCTGCATATGTCCCCAGTGCATCGCAGTATGGTATACGCCTTCCTGAATGAGCACACCTGCGACGGTCTCCCCACCGCCCCACGCGGTGTAAGACATGCCCATCCGTGCGACCGTGAGCGACGGCAGCGCACGCTTGGCGACGACATCCGCGTTCACAATCGCCGCAACGAGGGTGTCTGCGTCGGTAGTGACATCCCACGCGCCTTTGTCGGCAGCGGGGTCGTATTCCACTGCTTCCCCGGTGGCGCGACGGAGGGCATACGTTTCGCAATAGAGCGTGTGCTGCACGATCCCCGCAAGTGTCCCCATATCGGCACCGGGTTTCCAATGAAGCGCGTCAGGCGGCAAATCCTGCACGATACTGACCATATCGCGGTGCATAAAGTGCAGGGCTTCGAGCACCCCCGTGAGTAGAGGTAGGGTGCCATTTGGTGTGGTATACGGGTGCATGATTGCAGTCATGTTATCGCTTCTTGCTGCGCTGATCCCACAACTGGCGGGTCATCTCCATATGGCCGATGTGCCGCCCTGCGTGCGCGACCGCGTACGATACGAGATAACTCAGTGGCTTTGGCTTGCCGAGCCAGTCGCGCTCGGTAGCGGGATCTTCTTCCTCCAGTACGGGGAAGACTTTGTCGAGGAAATCGTCCATATTCGTGATCGCGGTGAGCAGTAGGGCGGGGTCCTCGCCGTGCGCGGCGAGTTCATCTGCACGCTTCCAATCTTGCCAGTGCGGTTCGATGTCGGCAGCGGTAGAGAGCAGATGCAACGTCGTGCCGAGGGTATGCAGGGTGGTCGCCCAGAGAGAATTCGTACTTACGCCCGGTTGCCAGTTGAGCGCGGCACCCGGCAGCCCCTTGACGAGAAAGCGCATGTCGCTGTGAATAGTCTTGAGGGACTGCCGGTTGCCATCGAGCCATGTTGACCATGGCGCGACGACCGGCACGTCGTCGGTTTCGTCAAGTTCTTCTGTCGTCTCTTGTGTGGTCTCTGCCGGGGCGTCTTTGACGAGCGTAAGGTTTGGTTTACGTGTCTCGTTGTCCATGTGCGCTGTGCTCCTTTAGCGAGAATATCGCCCGAATATCAAGCCGGTGTTGTGACCGCCGAACCCGGAATTGTTCGACAGGACGTACTCTATCTCAGTCGGGCGTGCCGTATTTGGCACATAATCGAGATCACACGAGGGATCCGGGTTCTCGTAGTTGATCGTGGGTGGCAGGATATTATCGCGCAGCGCGAGAAGTGAGAACGCTGCTTCGAGCGATCCTGCCGCGCCGAGGAGATGCCCCGTCATGCTTTTGGTGCTGCTTACTGGCGGCGGCGCATCCCCGAAGACGCGCCGTACCGCCGCCGTTTCGCTGGCATCGTTGTAGTGCGTGCTGGTGCCATGTGCATTGATGTAGCCGATCTGCTCCGGGCGCATCTGTGCGTTTTTCAGTGCCGCCTGCATCGCCCGACGGATACCGTCGCCATCCTCCGGGGTCTGCACCATATCGAAGGCATCTGCCGCGCTGCCGTAGCCAAGCAATTCCCCGTAGATACGTGCGCCGCGCTGCTCGGCATGTTCGGCAGATTCCAGCACAAGCACTGCGCCGCCCTCGGAAGGAACGAACCCGTTGCGTTCGGCATCGAATGGGCGGCTGGCGCGGGTCGGTTCGTCATTGCGGTTCGCCAGTGCTTTCATGTTCGCAAAGCCCGCAATGCCGACCGGCACGACTGCCGCTTCGGTGCCGCCCGCGACCATCACATCGGCATCGCCCCGCCGGATGATCTCGGCGGCGTCGCCGATGGCGTGTGCTCCGGTGGTGCAGGCGGAAACAACCGAGTGGTTCGGTCCTTGTGCGCCGAGATGGATCGAGACGATGCCGCTCGCCATATCAATAATCAGCATAGGAATAAGGAACGGACTGACGCGGCTCGGCCCCTTCTCCAGTAGTGTCGAAACTGCGGTGGACAGGCTGCCGATGCCGCCGATGCCGCTTCCGACGAGGACGCCGACGCGCTCCCGGTCTTCTTTGCTCATATCGAGACCTGCATCCTCGGCTGCATCCATTGAGGCGGCGAGGGCAAATTGGCAGAAGCGGTCGAGCCGCCGTGCCTGTTTATGACCGAGCCGACCGACAGGGTCAAACCCCTTTACTTCGCCCGCAATGGTGACCGAAAACCCGGCAGTATCGAACAGTGTGATCGGCGCGATACCGCTTTCTCCCGCGAGGACCGCCCGCCACGAATCCGCCGCAGTCATCCCGACCGGGCTTAATACGCCCATCCCCGTGATGACAACCCGCCGCCTGCCCCGCGCATCCGTCCATGTCATGGTCGCTTACTCCTCCTCCGCATACGGCGCACGGATCCGCGCCGCAATACTCTGTGCGGTGTGTGTGCCGATCAGTGTACGCAGCAGCGGCGTCCCGCGCAATGTTTGTTTTCTGGGGAGCGGTCATCATGCGGTACAAAGCAGTTGACAGCAGCGAGACAAACCGTGACAGTACGTAGCGGTGCGGCAGATACGGGGCGACGCCGCATTGCCGCTGTTTGCCAATCTGCCTGCTATCGAGGAGTGACCAATGCGTGCGGAAATCATGAGCGTCGGGACGGAAATGTTGTTGGGTCAGATCACGGACACCAACGCGACCTACCTCGCGCAGTCGCTGGCAGACCTCGGCATCGAACTCTACTATGTCTCGCAGGTGGGTGACAATCTCGGCAGGGTCGTGGACACGATGCGCCGCGCATGGGATCGCTCCGACCTACTTATTACTACTGGCGGTGTCGGTCCTACCGAAGACGACTTAACCCGTGAGGCGGTTGCGGAACTCCTCGGCGAAACCCCCGCAGTAGACGAACCGACGGTGGAGATGATCCGCGCCTTCTTTGCCAACCGCAACGCAGCGATGCCGGAGCGCAACCGCAAGCAGGCATGGCTTATCCCCTCTGCACAGGCACTGCCGAACCCCATCGGCACCGCGCCGGGATGGTTCGTGCAGAAAGAGGGGCGCATAATCATCTCCATGCCCGGTGTGCCGCGCGAGATGAAGCGCATGTGGCAAGAAGAAGCGATCCCGCGCCTGCGCCCGTTCTTGCCCGAAACCGTGCTACTCTCGCGCAATATTCGCACTATCGGCATCGGTGAATCCTCAGTGGAAGAAGTGCTCGGTGAACTGATCCACGGCACCAACCCCACTGCCGCCACCTACGCAAAGGACGACGGTGTCCATGTTCGCATCACCGCGAAAGCACGGACGACTGCTGAGGCGCAAGCGTCGCTCGCACCCGTTGTCGCGCAGGCAGAGAAGATTCTTGGCGACTACATCTACGGCTACGACGACGATTCGCTTCCGCAGGCGGTGCTGGCACTCGCGGCGGCGCACGGGCATACCGTCGCGGTCTGTGAGCAGGGAACGGGCGGTGTCGTGACGGGTGCGCTTGCCGCATACATCGCGCCGGATTCCGCATTGCGCGGCGGCGCGGACATCGAGGGAATGGCGGGCGGTGTGCTCTTGGATGGTACGCTCGGCGCAGCAGGCACTCTGGAGGCAGCAATGCTGCTCGCCACCAATGCGCGGCGGCTGTACGGCACGTCAGTCGGGTTAGGTGTGTCGGTAGATGTCGTGCAGGGGAGCGCAACGTATGGCACCGTCGTCTATGCGGCGGACATCGCCGACACAGTGACGCATCTCGTGCAGGGGTATCGCACGCTGCCTGCGGATATTCGCCGCCGCGCCGCGCTCTGGGGCATGGGCTACTTGCGGCAGGCTCTGCTCGGACGCGGCTAAACAGTGGCTACATAGAGGAGAGACGATGAACGAAGAAATACGCGACCCGCTTATTGAACAGAATGACCCCGCCGATGCCTTGAACGATCAGGTAACGGATGTGCGCGTGCTGAATATGGGGACGAACCGCATGATCGAACTCGTGATGGACGGCAGAACTGCGATTGCCGCGACGGACGCGGGGCTGTATATCGCGCCGGAATACATCGGGCAATTCAGTTATTCGATCTCCGACGGTGTAGCGTATGTTATCGGTGCGCTGGAAGCGAACAGCATTCCAATCGCGGTCACGAACGAGTACATCTCGGTAGGCGATCAGCAAATAAGCGGGCAGACGATCCAAAAACTCACCATTCACACGCAGGATAGCGCGAACGGCCCTGCCGTAATCCGTGTCGAGATCGAACCGCCTGCCTGATCGTCCCTATTTGGTCTCGTGCGGTGCCGCGTGCCGCCATCGCCACATTACGCCGACGGGGTATCCTGCCATCTTCGCGGCGTCTCCCCACGCCCGCAGGAGTGGCACAAGCGCGACCGCAACAATGCGCTGCCCCGGCGAAAGTGCGGGGAGTTTGCGCCACAGCCGGAGAAACGGGCGGCGAAAATACCCGAGAGCAGCAAGCAGTGCGGGGAGCCAGATCGGTTTCCCCCGCCGCCCCATCGTCACGAGTGCGAGGGCGGCGGCATACGTGCCATACCGCACGAGATGCCGGGTGCGCCACAAATCGGCTTTGCCGTCGCCACGCGCATAGCGGAAATACTGATGCCAGAATGCACCGAATGAGCGACGCGGGCGAAAGTGCGCCACCGCATCCGGCGCGAATACAAACCGACACCCACTATCCCGCAGCGCGAAATCGAACACGAGGTCTTCGCAGTAATCCAGCCATTCCGGGTAGCCACCGGCGTTCGCCCACACTGCTACGCGAAATGCCACACTGCGGCTGGACGGCAAAAACCTTTCCGGCACAATCTCGGCGCGGTCGGGGAGTGTCGCCGCGCCGAGTGCGATCTCGAAGGTCGTGCGGGCATCGCTGACGAAAAACCCGGAGACAACATCCACCGTCGGATCGGCAAAAGGCGCGGCGAGCGTCGCCAGCCACACGGGATCGAGGATTACTCCGCCATCGGTCACGGCGACGACTGGGGTGCGGGCGGCGGCGATGCCCCGATTCCGCCCCGCGCTGATATTCGCGCCGTCCGCCTCGATGACCCGCAGCGGGCAACCGAGCCGCCCGTGCCACCACTCGATACGTGCCTGCGTGCCGTCCCGCGAACCGCCGTCTACCACAATCACCTCGCGGGGGCGCACTGTCTGGGCGGCGATGCTGCGGAACAAGTCGCCAATCGTCCCTGCCTCATTGAGCACGGTCAGGACAATTGACACGTCCGCTTGCGAACGGTTATCGCGCACGGTACGGCTCCAGTTGTCGGTACACCGCGCGCAACGACGGCGCGACGACCGACCAATCGTACTGCGTTTGCATTAGTACACGTGCCGCTGCGCCGAGCGTTGCCCGCTGCTCCCCATCTCGAAGCAACCTAATGAGCGCGGCGGCGAATGTGGGGGCGTGGTCGGACGCAACGACAAAATGCGTGCCGTGGAGCGCGGTGACCCCTTCGCGTGCGGCAGGTGTCGTGACGACAGCGCATCCGTTGCTCATCGCATTGAGCAATTTCAGCCGTACCCCTGCACCAAAGCGGATCGGCAGGGCGTACACCCCCGCGCCCGCCATGTACGGGCGGTCGTCCGGCACCGCCCCGGTGATCGTGATGCCGTCGCGCCCGTCTAAGGCGCGGAGGGCGGGCAGTGGGTTCGCCCCGACGATAGCGAGGGTCGCATCCGGCAGTGCGGTACGAACATGCTCCCAGATGTCCCGCGCCAGCCAGAGCGCGGCATCGGCATTCGGGCGGTAATCGAGCGTGCCGCTGAAAACCACGTCGAACGCAATTGGTGCCGCTATATCGGGCGCGTCTGGCGAGAAATATGCGGTGTCCACACCGATTGGCACCACATCCACCGGGCGACCAGCGAGTGATTCGAGTGCTGCGGCATCCTGCGCTGATACTGCGAGTGTGGCAGTTGCCCGCCGGACGACATCGCGCTCGTAGCGGCGCAGTTTCTGGTATTGCATAACGGAGTATCCCGCCCCAAGTGCGTCACGCTGCGCGAAGGCGTGCTGCGCCATCCGATGTTGCAGTGTTGCCTCGGCATTGTGCGCGTCGTAGATAAGGGCAGGAGTCTCGCCGTTCCATTGGTCGGGCAGGTTCGCCCACATTTCCAGCCCCTCAACCTGCACAAGATCGTAGCGGTATGCCGCATGTGCCGCCGCGATTGCGTCTTGCATTGCGGGGGAGCGCAGACGACGGGCGAGGTCGGGCAGTATGTGCGGGAGATCGCGTATCTGTGTTATCCGATTCCGTGCGGCGGGCGCGGGAACAGTGATGCAGTGCGCGGCAGGTGTCGTGCTTGCGGGATTCCCAAAGGTAGCGAGGTGGACGGTATGCCCCGCATCTCGGGCGATGCGGATGAGGTGCCAGTTGCGGATTGCCGCCCCGCCGCGTGTCGGGTGCGGCGGGTGGGGCGTCATGAGCAATATGCGCATCAGGCGGGAAGGTCGGCTGCATCGAAGGCGGCAAGCAATTCACCCTGCCGCGCCAGCATCGCGGCGCGGTCGTCGTCGGTTGCGTCGTCCGCGCCGAGCAGATGCAACACGCCGTGCAGCGCGAGAAACGCGACTTCCGCGTTCGTGGTTAGCCCTGCTTCCGGTCCCTGCACCGCTGCGGTATCCCACGAAACGGCGATGTCGCCGAGGTACCGCCCTGCACTTGGGTCTGTCGGGAACGATTCGTCCGCTTCCGCCGCGAACGAGAGCACATCGGTCGGCGTGTCCAGCCCCATATAATCGCGGTGCAATGCTTGAATGCCGGGATCGTCGGTCACGAGCAATGAAAGCGACGTAGGCGGCGACATCCCTTCAGCACGCAGCGCGAATACGATGAGCCGTTCGAGGCGGGCGGCGTCCAGCCCTGCGTCTTCGGCAGCGTCGCTCTCGATGATAACGGTGATAATGTACTCCGCGATGCTCATGGACCTCCCGCGCCGACTGGTGTCGGGGTCTTCGTTTCGGTGTGTGGTGCGCTGGGTGGAGGCGCGGTCTCGGTTTCGATCAGCGTGGGCGATGTGGATGCCTCCACGATAGGCGCGGAGGTCGTGAGGTCGAGCGCGACAGGTCATTCCGGCTCCGGGTACTCAACACGTGGATGATACATGCCGTCCAACACATTCACGAAGGTGCGTTGCACGAGAGAAATATCGCGCAGCGTGAGAGGCGCGTCTGCGAGTTGTCCGTCCGCGATCCGTTCCCGCACGATATTCTCGACAATCTTGCGGATCGCGGCAGTGCGGGCGGTCTCGATGTCCCCGTGCAGCGTCTGTGCGGCGGGGTTCAGTTTGCCCGCACGGTTGGCGGCGCGAGTCGCGGCTTCAGTCGCGTCTGCAAGCATGACAATCGCTGCTTCGCGTGTCTGAGGGATCGGGCCGGGGTACCGGAAGTCGCGCTCGTTTACCGTGTCGCCGTCGCGTTCTTTCGCCTTCCGATAGAAATACTCCGCCCGCATCGTCCCGTGATGCTGTGCGACGATGTCGATAATCGGTTGCGGCAACCGTGCTTCTTCTGCCATCGCTACGCCGTCACGCACATGGTCAACGAGGATGCGGGCAGACACATAGGGATCGAGCGTGTCGTGAACATTTTCGATGTTTGCCTGATTCTCGATGAAATAGGTAGGATGTAGTGCCTTGCCGATATCGTGATACCAGACGGCGGTGCGCGTCAGGAGCGGATCGCCGCCGACTGCCTCTACTGCCTTTTCTGCGAGATTGCCGACAATCATGCTGTGATAGTACGTTCCCGGCGCATCCTGCCCCAGTCTCGTGAGCAACGGCTGGCGCGGGTGCCCCAGTTCCAACAACTGGAACGGGGTGACGATGCCGAAAAGCCGCGCCAGCATCGCCACACCGAGGAACGCCAGCGTTGTGGATAACACCGCATTAAGTGCGGCGAAACCAATACGCGTCGCGATGCCCGGTAGGTCCACGGGAGGCGTCACGAGACCGAAACTGACCGTCACGACCGATCCCATTACGGTGAGGATCAGCCCACTCCATAGGAAGGCGGAGGTGGACTGCGCCCGCTCTGCGAGGATGATGCCCACCAGCCCGGTGACGAGCATCATTACCGCAACCGCCAGCGATTGCTCACTGAAATATGCCACCAGCAACGAAAGGTAGATCGTTGCGGCAATTGCAATCTCGAAGTTGATCAGCAGCGTGAGCAACATGCTGATGCCCGCAACAGGGAAGAGGAACGGCAATATTGTGTGTCCCGGCAGTAGCAGCCGTGCAACGATTTCTGCCCCCGCAAGTGCGAAAATCAGCAGCAACGCTTGGCTGCCCCGCCATCGTCCCGGCGTCGAACGCCAGATAAAGAGTGCCAGCATCCCGACGAGGGCAGCGACGATACCGAGCAATCCTGCCAAACGTTCGCGGCTGAGTGTCGGTGTTCGCAACCCGACTGCTTCGAGCTTCTCAACTGTCTCAGCGGTGACGAGATCGCCCTCGCGCACAAGTGCCTCGTTCAGAAGCACCGTTACTTTCACATCCGGCACATTTGCGGCGGCACGGAGTTGGGCGTCACGGCTCGCTTGCACATCTTCCACCATATTAGGGGCAACGAATGCCCGTGCGAGATCGAGCGTGACGGTTGTTTCTGCCCCCGTTAGCATCTCCGTGGTCGTCACAGCAGTAATTTGGAAGGGTGCGATTGCCTCAGTACCGGGGAAAATCCGGCGGTCGGTCAAGCCCGCTCGCAGCGTCTGTTTCGCCGACAGTCCGACTCGGAGGAGCGCAGGAGTATCGAGCGCATACAGGGCACCGACATCATACGAGGGCAAGCCCGTAGGCAAATTAGGCGCGATCAATGCCCGGAACTGCTCCCCCGAAATGCCGGCGATCCGCTTCAGGTTCTCGACGGTTACGAGGAATGTGTCGAGTTTTTGTACTTGCACATCGGCGATGCGCGGGTCTTGGGTATATTTGAGCAGTGTTGGATCTTCCATCGCGATACGTTTCGCCCCCGCCGTTCGCAGAGTGCTCGTGTATTCGACGGTGCGGTTCGCCTTGATCGTCTTTTCCGCGATGGTACCGGATTTGAGATCCACCGCGCCCGGTTGGTATCGCCAGAGCAGTGTCGTCGTGGTGACGACGGCAAGCACGAGCGTGATGAGCAACGGATATTGCCATACGCCCCGGCTGAGTACGCGATGTACCCCCGCGCCGGGACGAAAACGGCTGCGCGGCGTGTGCGGCGTGCCGGGAAGGGCATTCTGTGGTGTTGCCCACATACGCATGGGGGGCCTCGATGCCTCAGGGTTGGGGGGAGAGCGCGTGCCGGACGATTTGTGCGAGTACACTACGGTCGGCAGTGTCCCCGATACGCTGCAATACGGCGGGCATAACCTTGCCCATGTCTTTTGGGCCGGTTGCACCCATCTCCGCGATCACCGCATCTATTACCGCACGCATCGCCGTCTCGTCCATCTGCTGCGGAAGATAGGCTTGGAACACCGCCAGTTCGCTCTCTTCTTTTGCGACGAGGTCGTCTCTGCCGCCTTTTGCGAATTGCTCGATGCTGTCGCGGCGTTGCTTGATCTGCTTCTGAATCACGAGGCGCACATCTGCATCGGTCATGCCGGATGCGCCGTCGCCGCGCCGCTCGATCTCGGCATTTTTCAGGGAAGAACGCAGGAGACGCAACGCATCACGGCGGGCAGTATCGCCCGACCGCATCGCGTCTTTGAGGTCTGCTTCGATCTGCACAAGGAGTGGTGCAGACGAGGGAATTTCCGCCATCCGACACCGCTCCTTCGTGCTGGGTCAGGGGCTAGTTAGATAACACGGGCCTTCTTCAGGAGCTTACGTCGCCGCGCAGCCTCTTTCTTCTTGCGCTTCACGCTCGGCTTCTCGTAATGCTCGCGTCGTCGCGCTTCCGCGAGGATGCCTTCCTGCTGCACTTTCTTGTTGAAACGCTTCAGGGCTGCCTCAAAAGGCTCGTTATCGCCAACTGTGACTTCCGTCAACTTGCCGTCACCCCCATCCACACGGAGATACCGCCGGACGCAATGCCCCGCGCGTGCAGGGAGTATAGCCGCCCCGCGCCATGCCGTCAATCGTGCAACCGGCGTCAGCCGTGCGAGCCACCGCTCACGAGTGCGCCGAGTTCGCGCCCGCCGATAACATGAATATGCAGATGCGGTACTGTTTGCCCGCCGTCCGTACCGTGGTTAATGATGAGGCGGTAGCCACCCTCCGCAACGCCCTCTGTTGCCGCAACCCGCGCCGCAACAACGAGCAGATGACCGAGCAACCCCTCGTGTGCGTCGTCTACATCCGCGATGCTCGGAATCTCCTCGATAGGAATAACGAGCAAATGGACGGGCGCGGAGGGGGCAATGTCGCGGATAACAACACAGCGGTCGTCGCGGTAAACGAAATCGCCGGGGATGTCGCCCGCGATGATGCGGCTGAACAGGGTGGGTGCGTCGCTCATCGTGTTGCCGCTCGCATTGCAATCGCTGCATCTATCGCCGCGCCGATCTGTGGATCGCCGGGGGTAAGCACTGGCTCTGTCGGGATCGTCGCAAGGTCGAGGTGTTTCAGACCACCGGATGTAAAGAAGAGCAGTACATCGTCCTCCTCCGCAAACCAGCCCTGTTGCCGGAGTTTCGCGGCGGCAGCAACAGTACTTGCCGATTCCGGGCAGGGCCAGATGCCCGTCGCTGCAGCAACGGTGGGGATGAGATCGAGCATCTCGGCGTCGGAGACGGTGAGGCATGTTCCGCCGCTGGCGCGGACGGCATCGAGAATCAGATAATCCCCGACGGCTATCGGCACGCGCATTCCGGGCGCGATCGTCGTGGCGTTTTCCCAGAGGGCGGCGTGCCGCTCCCCCGCGTGGTACGCCCGTACAATGGGGGCGCAATTTTCCGCCTGCACAACGACCATTTTCGGGCGTTCCGGCCCGATCAGCCCCATCGCTTCCAGTTCGTTGAATGCTTTCCACATACCGACAATGCCCGTGCCGCCGCCCGTGGGGTAAATAATCGCATCCGGCAACTTCCAGCCGCGTTGCTCCGCGAGTTCTAACCCCAGCGTCTTCTTCCCCTCGGCGCGATACGGCTCTTTGAGAGTGGAGATGTCGAACCAACCCCGCGCCGCGCTCTGCGACCGAATGATCGCGCCGCAGTCATTGATGAGACCGTTCACAAGGAAGACCTGTGCACCGTATGCCGCGCATTCCGCTTTCATCGCATCGGGCGTGTCTTGCGGCATGAACACATAGGCATCCATCCCCGCACGCGCACAATACGCCGCCGTAGCGGATGCCGCATTGCCCGCCGAGGGAATCGCAATCGCGGTAACGCCGAGTTCCTTGGCGCGGGAAATCGCCGCACACATTCCGCGATCCTTGAAACTGCCCGTCGGATTGCGGCTCTCGTCC
>JBBRMX010000077.1:0-13205 GCA_038230615.1 Thermomicrobiales bacterium
ACGGTCACCACCGATACGACGGTCACGAAATCCGTGAGCGGCGCGGTCGCTGACTTGAAAGAAGGCGATACGGTCGCGGTACAGGGCGACCGCACCGGTGATACTGTCGCGGCGCGTTCTATTACCGCACTTGCGGCACCATCGGGCGCACCGATGATGGGCGCGGGCGCGAGCAACCCGCAGGCCGGCGGGCAGCAGGGCGGCGCATTCGGGCGCATCACCCAAGAGGCGATGTGATCGCTGACAGTGCAAGCTCTTGATGGCACCGCGTTGACCGTCACGACGACCGCCACCACCACGGTCTCCAAACAGCAGGCGGGGGTTCTTGCGGACATCAAAGCCGGCGATGCGCTTGTCGTCGTTGGTGACCGGACGGGTGACACTGTGGCCGCGCGGACAATTACCGATCTCGGCGCGGGCGGATAAGTGAGAAGGGACGGCGCGGATGACACGCACGATTCTCGTCGTTGATGACGAGCCGAACATTACGCGCCTGCTCAGTATGTACCTCACCAAGGAAGGCTTTACGATTGAGGCAGCGGCGGACGGTCCTACTGCTGTCGCCAAAGCGCGGCAAAATACCTATGCTCTCGTATTGCTCGATTTGATGCTGCCGGGGATGGACGGGCTGGAAGCGTGCCGCACGATCCGCCGCACGAGCGATGTACCGATCATTATGCTCACCGCCCGCTCGGAAGATGTAGATAAAATCGTCGGGCTGGAAGTGGGCGCGGACGACTATATTACGAAGCCATTCAACCCACGCGAACTCGTCGCCCGCGTCAAAGCAGTACTGCGGCGATACGAGAATGCCTCGTCCGCCACCAAGAACCTTGTCGAGGTCGGTGATGTGGTCGTTGACCTCGACCGCCGCGAGGTTCGCATCGGCGACGAACTCATCGAAGTACGGGCAAAAGAATTTGCGCTCCTCGTCGCGTTGGCACGCCGCCCCGGTGTCGTGGTGCCACGCGAGCGGCTCCTCAACGAGGTGTGGGGATACGAGCACAGCATTGATACCCGCACGGTAGATGTCCACATCAGCACGCTGCGCGACCGGCTTGCAGGCGCGGGCGCACGTATCGAAACCGTCTGGGGGGTTGGGTACAAGATGGTTCCCGGCGACCGCTCCCCGGAGTAACCCGCCTTCCACGATGCCACGAATGAGACGCACGAAAAAGGCGACCGGCATGGCCGCCTTCGGTGTTTCGTATGGCTCCCCGACGAGGATTCGAACCTCGAACCTAGTGATTAACAGTCACCCGCTCTACCTTTGAGCTATCGGGGAATAACTCCCAACGGCGGCAATCCTACCACGCCGCCGCCCGGTGTGCAACCCCGCAGCAGTGAGCAACCAACGACGCGGAAACGATTCTTGCTCCCGCGCTTGCTGCTGCTACCCCTTCAGTGTCGCCAGCACATCCTCGGCGTGGCCTTGTGGCTTGACGCTGTGGAAAACGTGCGACACCGTGCCGTCCGGCGCGACCACAAAAGTGCTGCGATCAATGCCCATGTATGTCTTGCCATACATGCTCTTTTCGACCCAAATACCGAGTTGGCTCGCAAGCCCGCTGCCTGCGTCGCTGAGGAATGGAAACGGGAAATCGTACTTATCGCGGAACTTGATTTGCTCTTTCGTCGGGTCGGGGCTGATTCCCGCAACGGTGTATCCGAGCGCGTTGAATGATGCCTTCAAATCACGGAAGGCTTGGGCTTCGAGTGTTCAGCCACCCGTATCAACCTTCGGGAAGAAAAACAGGATGATGCCCTTCTCCCCGACCAGATCGCCGAGCGCGTGCGCCGTATTGTCGGTGCCAGTGAGCGAAAACGCGGGGAACCGTGCTCCCACTGCGGGAACGATGCCGTCTGTCATGGTCTCTCCTCTCTCTGCCAGCCAACGAACGAGCGACACGACGCGGAACATCTCCCCCGTCGTGTCGCCTATCATCGCATACCATATTGCGGCGATGCGAGCATCACCGCACGAACGCATGCTACTTCTTTGCGGCTTCCGCGAATGCCTGCTCCATCTTGGTTTGGGCGGCTTTTGCGGCATCTTGCGGAGACTTGTTGTTCACGATCACATCCTGTGTCATTTCCGCGATGATGAATTTCTGATCTACCGCGCTCAACTGTGTGAGCAATTCCGGCGTCGCCATCGCGGGGAACCAGCCGGGCCGCGAACTCTGGATCGCCTGCGGGAAGGCGTCGAAGTACGGGCGGTCTTTCCAGAACTTCGCAGTTGCAAGCTCTTTGTAGACCGGATACCACCGCCCGCCGACCTTCTCGTAGACTGCCTGCAATTTGTCCGGTGCCATAATATCGCGGATCATTGCCTTGCCCGCGTCTACCTGCTTCGATGCGGAGAAGACCGACCACGACCACGTACCGAGGCTGGGGAACGACCCCACCTTGCCCTTCGGGAAAGGGGCTTGGGTCGTCTCTTTCAGCAATTCTTTGTCGTTCTGGTCGAGATACGCGAAGATCGATGCGGGATTGAAGACGAATGCGGACTGGCGCGACTGGTAGCTCTTGTTGTTCGAGCTATCGTCCCATGCAGGGGAATCCTGCGGGACGAGTTTGTCCTTCCACCATTTCTGCACGCGGCTCAGGGCGGCGATGGTTGGGTCGCTGTTAATCGCGGGCTTGCCGTCTTTGTCTACCATCGTCGCGCCGTCCGCAAACATTACCTGCTGGATATTGCCGTTGCAGTCCGGCGTCCGGCCGAGCGTGATACCGATTCCGTACAATTTCGGCGGGTCGTTCACCTTGCGGGCGACGGCTTCGAGATCGTCCAGCGTCGCGGGGGCTTCGCGCTTGCCCGTTGCCTTCTCCAAGAGGTCGAGGCGGGCATACATCACGCTCAGGTCGGACTGCATCGGGATGGACCACACTTTGCCGCCGCTTTGGACATACGGTAGCAATTGCTCGTACATCCCGCCGCCGAGCATTTTGATCTCGTTGTACATATCGGTCAGGTCCACGAGGCGGTTCTGTGCCGCGTAGTAGATCGCCAGCGTACCGGACATCATCACCACGTCTGGGGTCGCGCCCGTCTCGATGGCTGCCGCTACTTTGGTTGTATAGTCAGAGCCGGGGAGGGCGACATATTCCACGTCCACTTTGTTCGCCTTGCCCCAGTCTGCCATCTGCTGACCGAGCAACTTGTCGCCGTCTGTCGTGAACGACACGATGCCCCATGCCGTCATCTTGCCGCTGAAGGTCTTCTGCGCGGGCGCAGTAGTTGCAGCGGAACCAGTCGTGCCGGTTGTCGTGGGACCGGCAGGCTTAGGGGCGGTGGTCGCCGCACTCGCTGCGGTAGTTGCGGCACCTGTCGCCGGTGCATTCGTTGCTGCGGGCGCGGTGTCGCCGCCACATGCCGCAAGCACCGCCCCGACGGTTGCGGTTGCGGAAAGCCCCGCCGCACCGCGCAGCAAGGCGCGTCGTTCAAACCGTTTGCGCGTCCAGTCTGCCATTTCCTCTGCTCCCTTCTCGCTCCGTTTGCCCGCGCACATCGCGGGCGGACTCCCGCTTACCCCTTCACTGCCCCACCGGCAAGACCGGAGACGACCCACCGTTGGGACGCGATATAAATAAGAATTGGTGGCAGCGATGCGATGATCGAACTCGCCATCAATGCGCCCCACTGGAACACATCGCCGTTGATGAGTCCCGCTAGCCCCGCCGGAACAGTCTTCTCGGAATCCCGCCCGATCAGCAGCAGCGCAAAGAGGAACTCGTTCCACGACTGCGTGAAAGCGAAAAGCGCGATGACCGCCAACGCAGGCAGCGCAAGCGGGATGATGATCTGCACGAGCGACTGAAAGCGGTTCGCGCCGTCCACGAGTGCGGCATCTTCCAGTTCGGTCGGGATCGTGTTGAAGTACGAGATTGCCAGCCACGTACAGAATGGCACCGTGCCAATGAGGTACACGATAATCAACCCGCTCGCTTTGTTCGTCAGTTGCAGGTTACTCGCGATCTGAAACACCGGGATGAACAGAAGTGAACCGGGGACGAGATACGTCACGATGATCGTCCGCGCCATCACTGTACGCCCCCGGAACGAGAGGCGCGTCATCGCATATGCCGCCAGAATCCCGATGAACATTGCAATTATCGTCGTCGAGACCGACACAAACAGGCTGTTCTTGAAGTACGTGAAAAACTTCGTCTTGTTCAGCACGTAATCGTAGTGCGTCAGTGTCGGGTGCTTCACGATCAGCGACGCATCGCCGTACAGGTCTTTATTCGGTTTCAGCGATGTTTCGATGATCCACAAAAACGGAAAGAGCGTCCAGACCGTAAAGATCGTCAGCCCAACGACGAGCACAGCGGTGCGGATACCATGTTTCGCCGCCCATGTCCGTACAGTGGAACTCCGCGCCTCGGTCGCCGCGTTCGGTCGTGCCGCTACTGCCATTGCGTGTGGTCTCCTCTGTGCGTGGTCAGGCGCGTTCTTCCTGTGCCAGCATTCGCTTCGTTAACAAAAAGATCGCAATGATGAACACCGGGAAGAACAGCACCGATACTGCCGCTGCGGTGCCGAGTTGCCGCGCTCCATCAATGCCGATCTGAAACGCGAGCATCGGGAAGGTCATCGTCGCATTGCCGGGGCCACCTTTAGTCAGCACATAAATAAAGTTGATGCTGTTCGCCGTCCAGATCGTCGAGAGCAATGTCGTGATAATCAGAACGGGTTTGAGGCTCGGCAGCGTGATTGACGCGAACCGCCGGAAGACATTTGCGCCGTCCATTGATGCTGCTTCGTACTGCTCTTGCGGAATCGCCTGCATCCCTGCCAAGAACATCATCGTGTAAAACGGTGTCCCTTGCCAGATGACTACCGCGATCACCGACCAGAGCGCGATGTGCGGGTTCGCCAGCCACTGCACAAGTTCTTTCGAGCCGAAATAGTCAATCCGCAACAGATTCAGCAGCCCGTTCGGGGTGCCATCGTAAATCCATCGCCATGTGAGCGCGACAATCAGGGTCGGCATCGCCCACGGCAGAAAGAGAATCGCCCGCATCACGGTCCGCCCGCGAAACTTCTCGTTGAGCATGAGTGCCATGCACATGCCGAGCACGACCTTGATGCAGACCGATACCCCGGTATACAACAGTGATACCCATACCGAGTTGCGGAATATCTCGCTGTATTGCTTCCCGATGAGCAGGTCGCGGTAGTTATCCAACCCCACCCATGTTGCGGGGCCGCCGACGACTTTGTGCTGCGTGCTCAGCACCACTGCGGAGATGAACGGATACGCGATCAGACCGACCAACACGATGACGAGCGGCGTGAGAAAGAGCCACGCGATTTTCCAGTCGCGCCCGAATGTGCGAGTCGCCCACGACCGCGTAAAAACTTCCCCACTGGGTGCGACACGAGGCAGAACGGCCACCCAAAGGCTCCTTTCCGCACCGGAAGCACATTCCAATGCGTACGAATATCTTGAACAACAGGGTAGTATCGCGGAACTCGATTGTGTGCGCTCTGTGCCGTTACTGTACCCGATGCAGGCAGTGTGCGTCAATCAACGCGGTGCGATGTGGGTATGGTTGATTCACGCATCGCAAGGGGAGCGGTAATGAATTGGAGTGGCACTATCGCTTGACAGCCGCCCATCGCATCGGGAGGCGAGTGACAAACCGTATGGGCTTCGCCGCATCACCGCGCAACAAAGCCGTACAACAAGACGAAGGGGCAAGGCGATATCGCCTTGCCCCTTCTCGATCATATGATGTGCAGCCTGCCGGAACTAGTTGCGCCGGTAACCGCCGCCGCCACCACCGCTGTAGCCGCCGGTGCGCTCTTCACGCGGGCGGGCTTCGTTAACGGCGAGGGAGCGTCCACCCATCTGATACCCGTTGAACTGGTTGATGGCGACGAGTGCTTCCGCATCGTTCACCATCTCCACAAAGGCGAAGCCCTTGCTCTGACCCGTCTCACGGTCGGTAATCAGACGGACGGAGCCAACGGTGCCTGCTTCTGCGAACAGATCGCGCAGTACGCTCTCTGTCGTCGAATAGGGGAGACCGCCGACGTACAAACTCTTTGCCATGGTACTAATCCTTCTCGCCCACAGATCGGAACCTTGCGCGCGACTACTCGTTCTCGCGCCTGATGCATATCAGTGTGAAGCGAGGACACAGGACTGAAAGTATACCACGCATCCGGCGATGTGCGAGGGGGGGACGGCATATTGCACGAAGATGCGCTGCGGCACTGCACATCGTACGATACAAAGCGAACAGAATTAGGGCAGAGATATCTCACGTCCGGTCGCATGTTGGGCGTTTCCCCGTATGTGGCGGGGAAAAAGAGTGGTACCCCCGGAGGGGCTCGAACCCCCAACCTTCTGATCCGAAGTCAGACGCGCTATCCAATTGCGCTACGGGGGCAAAGAAACAGGAGAAAGAGGGGAGATGTGGGGTGCCTCACGGGGGTCGAACCCGTAACATCCGGCTCCACAGGCCGGCGCTCTGCCGGTTGAGCTAGAGGCACCATAAAGGTGTGCGGCACCACATCACTGCGGTGCGGAGAGAAGGCAGGCATATAAGCCGGGTTCTGTGATGCGGGGTCGCCGCACCGATGGTCATCTATCTCTGTCTGCCGAAACAGACAGACTGCGTCCTCGCGTTCGCAGTTGCTCTCGACTTCCGGTCTCGGCGAGCCACCGTCAGCCGTCTTGCAACGGCGTGCGACCGATTCGGAGATTGCAGCAGGGAGGATTGCCCTTTTCACCCCGGCTTGCGCCGGTTTTGGTCTCTGTTGCTCTCACACTGTCGCCAGTGCGCCGCTCTGGACTGTCAACGTGTCGCCACGCTTCTCCGGCTTACACCGGACACCCCGCTCTGTGCTGCCCGGACTTTCCTCTGGCATATCGCCAGCGACCATCCTGCCCACCTTCTCTGTTCGCCTGTCAAAGACCCGTTGCTCTCTCGTCTCGGAGAGAACGGGGTGGTGCCGAAGGCGGGATTTGAACCCGCACGCCCTTGCGGACACTACGCCCTGAACGTAGCGCGTCTGCCGTTCCGCCACTTCGGCGTGATCTGGAGCCGACGAAGGGATTTGAACCCTTGACCTGCTGTTTACGAAACAGCTGCTCTGCCACTGAGCTACGTCGGCCCGACAACCGAAGGGGATTGTACCACGCACTCCTACCCTCTGCAACCCGTATTGCAGTATCGGCGCGGTATAACACCCCCCTCCCAGTGCGTAGTAGGCACAAGGCCACGCCTACTGTGCCTGAGAGAAAAGAGCGTTGCATGGCAGGCACGAGATGCATGTGCCTCGCAGTCCATCACATTGACAGGGCGGCACGTATCACATATGATTGTGTCCGTGGGTAAACGCATGTGCGGAGGTGTTCCAATGGTGGATGTGTCGGGCGGGGCGGGGGCGGTACGGTTCGGGGTGGCACTGGCGCGGATGCGAACCTCGCAGCGGCTGTCGCAGAACCAACTCGCGCAGCGGGCGGGGTTGAATCACTCGTATATCAGCCGCCTCGAATCGGGCGGGCGTGGCGATCCGTCGCGGGCAGTCGTCGAACAATTCGTCGAGGCACTCTCCCTCGACCCGACGGGGCGTGAGGCGGACGATCTGCGTATGGCGGCGGGCTTTTTGCCGATTGACGCCGCCCATTTGCTCACGGGCGAGACCTCACTGGCGAAACTGGCGGGGTTGCTCGAAGACGAACGGGTGCCGGAAGCATCCCGCGCTACCCTGCGGCGAATGCTCACGTTGCTGGTCGAGGAGTACGAGCGCATTGCGGGGCGCAAGGGTCAATGAAGGGTAATAGGCGGTAGCTTTTGTTGTCATTTTTGTATGGACACTGTGTACGTGCATCTGGTACGCTCGTCAGTGTCGGCGTGGGGGCATGAGAGGGGGGGACGGGTGGCAGAAACAGTAGCGGCAATGAGCGGTACGCGGCAGACCGCTGATTTCTCGCACCTCCATTTGCACTCGGAGTTTTCGCTGCTCGATGGTCTTGGCAAGATCAACGATTATATGGTGCGTGCGACCGAACTCGGCATCCCCGCCCTCGCCCTCACCGACCACGGCGTGATGTACGGTGCAACCGACTGGATGAAGGCGGGCAAGAAGTACGGCGTGAAGACCATTGTCGGTTTGGAAGCGTATGTCGCCCCGGAAGGGCGGGCGTGGCGGCAGAAGGGTCACAACCACCATCTCACGCTTCTCGCTCGCAACGAAACCGGCTACCGCAACCTGCTCTACCTCGCCAGCAAAGCGAGCCTCGAAGGGTTCTACTACCGTCCCCGCATTGATTACGAATTGCTCTCGACGCATGCCGAGGGGATTACATGCCTTTCCGGGTGTGTCTCGTCGCATCTCGCTGCGCACATCATCCACGACCGCCCCACCGAGGCGCGGCAACTTGTGGATGACATGACTCAGTGGTTCGGGCGCGACCATCTCTTTTTGGAAGTGATGGACCACGGGATGCCCGAACAGCGCAAGATGACGCAGTTTCTCATCGAGGAAAGCGCACGCACAGGGCTACCCCTCGTCGCCACGAACGACGTGCATTTCGTTCGCCAAGAAGACCATCCCGCGCACGATATTCTGCTCTGTATCCAGACGGGCGCGACGATAGACGACCCCAACCGCTTTTCCAGCAAATCCGACCAGATTTACCTGAAAAGTGCCGACGAAATGCTCCGCCTCTTCGCCGACATCCCGCACGCCGTCCGCAACACGATGGCGGTTGCGGAGCAGTGCGACCTCTCTTTCGGCAAGCCGGAGTTCCTCATGCCACGCTTCGATGTGCCGGACGGGATGACGCCCGACACCTACCTGCAATGGCTCTGCGAACAGGGCGCGATGCGGAAGTACGGGCATCTCTCCGGCGAAGTTGCGGAGCGGCTGACTTACGAACTGAGCGTCATCGCGCAGATGGGTTTCCCGACGTACTTTCTCGTGGTGTGGGATTTCGTGCGGTACGCGAAGGAGCAAGGCATCCTTGTGGGGCCGGGGCGTGGCTCGGCAGCGGGCAGCATCGTCGCCTACACCCTCGACATCACCACGGTAGACCCGCTGCACCACGGCTTGCTGTTCGAGCGGTTCCTGAACCCCTCCCGCGACTCGATGCCCGATATTGATATTGACTTCGCGGACGACCGGCGCGACGAGATCATCAAGTACGTCACCGCGAAGTACGGTGCCGATCAGGTCTCGCAGATCATCACCTTTGGGACGCTGGCAGCGCGGGCGGCGGTGCGCGATGTTGGTCGCGCCCTCGGTATGTCGTACGGCGATGTGGACCGCGTCGCCAAATTGATCCCGCAGGTTCCCGCGCACCCGGTCTCTATCGGGCAAGCATTGGAACAGGTGCCGGACCTCAAGCAACTCTACGACCGTGACGGCGGTGTGAAGAAACTGCTCGATACCGCGCAGAAGTTGGAGGGCGTCTCGCGGCACGCCTCGACGCACGCGGCGGGCATCGTGATCTCGCGTGACCCGCTGATCGAGCATGTGCCATTGCAGCGCACCGGCACGGGCGATAATGCCAACATTACCACCCAGTTTTCCGGTACCAAACTGGAAGAACTGGGCTTGCTGAAGATGGACTTCCTCGGACTCAAGACGCTCACCGTGATGCAGAATGCCCTCAATCTGCTCGAACGGCGCGGTATTACCGTTGACCTCGATGGGCTGCCGCTCGATGACGAACTCGCGTATGTGCCGCTGAAGCGCGGCGAGACGATGGGCATTTTCCAGCTCGACCAACCGACCGGGCAACGCATCACCGCCCTCGTCAAGCCGGGAAACTTCGAGGAACTCACCGCAGTCGGTGCGCTCGCACGTCCCGGCCCGATGGAGTACGCGCCCCGTTTCGCCGCCCGGAAAGAGGGACGCGAGGAAGTCACCTACCCGCATCCTGATCTTGCAATCGTGCTTGCAGAAACGTATGGGGTTACGCTGTATCAGGAGCAGGTGATGCAGATCGCCCGCGTTGCGGCAGGGTATTCGATGGCGGAAGCCGACAACCTCCGCAAGGCGATGGGCAAGAAACTCGCCTCCGAGATGGCGAAACATCACGACCGCTTCGTTGCGGGATGCAAGGAACACGGCATCTCCGCGAAAATCAGCGTGCCACTCTTTGAAGACCTTGCCAAGTTCGCGGGCTACGCATTCAACAAGTCGCACGCCGCCTGCTACGCTCTGCTTGGCTACTGGTGTGCGTACCTGAAGGCACATTACCCGGCGGAGTTCCTCGCCGCTATCCTGACGAGCGAACAGAGCGACACCGCACGGATGGTGCAACTGATTGCGGAGTGCCGCCGCATGAAGATCGCCGTCTTGCCGCCAGACATCAACCGCAGCGAGCGCAATTTCGGCGTGGAAGAATCGGGCGATTTCGATGCGAACGGCGACCCCGTCCGCAGTGTCCGTATCGGTCTGAGTGCCGTGAAGAATGTCGGTGTCGGCGTAGTGGATGCGATCATCGCCGCCCGCGCCATGCAGCCAGACGGACGCTTCACGGGCTTGGCGCAGTTTTGTGGGAGCGTCGGCGGGCAACTGAACCGCCGCGTGGTGGAATGCCTCATCAAGGTCGGTGCGCTGGATGCATTCGGCAACCGCAACCAGTTGCTGCTTGGTCTCGACAGTGCATTAGGGGCGGCGCAATCTGCCAAAAAAGCAGCAGCAGCGGGGCAGTTCGGGCTGTTCGGTGCGGCGATCCCCGGCACGACCGATGTACTCGATGTCGTGCTACCCGATGTGCCGGATTTCCCACTCAAGGAACGCCTCGGCTACGAGAAGGAATTGCTCGGTATTTACCTCTCCGAGCATCCGCTTATCTCGGTAATGGCACGCTGGCGCGGCAGAAAAGTGACGCCGCTCTCGTCTATAGACGAGACCTTTGCGGGACAAAAAGTAACTGTCGTGGGGCTGCTGCTCGATCCCCGCCCGATGCTGACGAAGAAGGGGACGATGATGCTCCGCGCCATGCTCGAAGGGGTGGACGGCGCGTCGAGCGAAGTCATCGCCTTCTCGGAGTCGTACGAGCGCAACCGCGAAAATCTCATCCCCGATACGCCGTTGGAACTGGATGTGCGCGTCGATCAGCGCGGCGAGCAGGTGCAATTGCTGATCGAGGCGGTACGGCTCTGTGTAGTGGAAGAATTGCAACCCGCGACACTGCAGGTACGCCAGCGTCTGCACCTCCGGTTCGGGCGCGAATGCAGTGATGATTTGCTCGTACAAGTGCGCGACCTGCTTACCGGGTATCAGGGCAATGACGAAGTGATTTTGCACCGCGAGACCGACGACGGGGTGCGCGTATTGCGCCCGATGCGGTTGCGTGTCGAGGCAGATCGTTCGCTTGCTGCCACACTCGGCGGGTTGATCGGGCGAGGTGCGGTCTGCATCGAGACTGTCAACGCTGCGACCCTTGCCCTCGATGCGATCAGCGCGGATTAACGGCGCACACCGAAGATCGGGCAGGCAACGCGCTAACATCCCCGTATATGCGTCGTCATGCTTCCGATGACCGTTTTACGGGGTCGGGACCTGCGTTGAGAAGCTCCATTCCGGCTTGCCGCCCTCTCTCGTGGAGGTAATGGTCGAGCCGACGATGAGAAAGGCCGCCTCGTCGGCATCGCGGACGCGATGCTCTACGCCTTTTGGTACAACGAACAGCTCGCCTTCCGCCAGATGAATCTCCTCGGTTCTGAGTTCAATGGTCATGCGACCTTCGTAGAGGATAAAGAGTTCGTCTTGATCGTCATGTTTGTGCCAGTGAATATCGCCGATGCCCTTGGCAACTTTAAACAATTGCCCGTTGGCTTCGGCAACGACCTTTTGTGACCAGTACTCGGTGAGCAGCGCGATTTCGTCGCGGATGATGACTTTCTGCATATCACCTCCCTCGAATGTTTTGGCATTCTGCCGTATGACGAGCGTTCATTGCGTTCCCAAGAGCGGAACATGCGCTAGCGCAGGGCGTGGATCGGTTTACCGTTGGTGAGGGCGAGGGCGGCTTCGTGGATCGCTTCCGGCAGGGTCGGGTGTGCGTGGATGGTGTGGACGAGATCAGCGGCGGTCGCGCCCATCTGCAAGGCGAGGGCGAGTTCCGCGATCAAGTCGCTCGCACGCGGGCCGAGGATGTGTGCACCGAGCAAGATGCCGTCCGCGCCCGCGATCAGTTTGACGATGCCCTGCGTCTCGCCGAGAATCTGCGCTCGACCGAGCGCGGCGAAGGGGAAACTGGCGGTGCGAACGGCATCGCCGTGCCGTTCTCGCGCTTGTTCCTCGGTCAGTCCGACGCCGGACATCTCCGGTAGAGTGAAAACGCAGTTGGGCGTGAAGGTGGGGTCGTAGTGGGCGTCGCGCCCCGCAAGTAACTCCATCAGCACTTCGCCCTGCGTGGAGGCGGTGTGCGCCAGTTGGGGCATGAGTGCGACATCGCCTATCCCGAAAACCCCCGGCACGTTGGTGGCGAAGGCGTGGTCAATCGCTACCGCCCGCCCGTTGAGGGCGAGCGGCACATCGGCTGCCCAGACGCCCTGTGTGTTGGGCGCACGCCCGACCGCAACCAGTACCGCATCGGCTTCGACGTGCTGCACGCCCTTCTCGGTACGGTAGTGGACGGCGAGGTCGTCATCGTCGCCCCATGTGACCGCCTCGACTGCGGCATTCGTCGTCATGCTCACGCCGAGTTTTCGGAACATCGGTGTGGCGCGGCGCACGAGTTCCGGTTCGACGCCGGTGAGGATGTTGGGGAGCCGTTCGATCACGCTGACGACGGTACCGAGGGCAGCGAAGATCGTGGCGAACTCCATACCGATGATGCCGCCGCCGATGATCGCCAGCCGCTTCGGCAGCGTCGTGAGCGAGAGCAACTCGGTGGAGGTGACAACGCCGGGAAGATCAAGCCCCGGAATGGGGGGCATGATCGGGCGCGACCCAGTGGCGATCACGACATTCTTCGCTACGATCTCTTGTACGCCGCCGTCCGGGTCTTCGACGCGCACGCGATGCGGCGGCGCGGCGGTGATAAGGCAGCCCGTGCCGCGCACGACGGTGACGCCGTTGCCCTTCATCAGCCCCTCGACGCCCTGCACGAGATTGCGGACGACCGTATCTTTGTGCGCCATCATCTGCCCGAAGTTGAGCGTCGCGCCCGTGACATCTATGCCGTGCTGATGCGCCTCGTGGACGGTGCGCCACACTTCCGCGC
>JBBRMX010000078.1:0-12909 GCA_038230615.1 Thermomicrobiales bacterium
AATGCGGGTTGATCCCATTTGCCATCGGCGAACAGCACATCCGCGACGCCGTCACGTCCCGCCGCTGCCTGCGCAAGATTGCCGAACAACCAACCGACGGGCGTGTTCGACCGCGCAGCAAGGTTGATCGGATACAGCCCCATGCCTTTCACTTTCTCAAAGTTCGCGTTCATCTCGTCGAGCGTCGTCGGCGGTTTGATGCCCGCTTTCGCGTACACATCCTTGTGATAATTCCAGTAAATGACATCTACAGTGGCGGGGAATTCCCAGATTTTCCCCTGATACACCTTGCCCTGATTCTTCAGACGGTCCAGCACTGCGGGGACAAGTTTCTGCTCCCACCCGTAGGTTTTGTATGCGTCATCCAGTGAGCGGATCAACCCGGCCTGCGCAAGAAACCCGACCCGTGACGGACCGGAGTTTACATTGACCGTATCGGGGCCGGAACCCGATTTCAGGGCGGTGGGGATGGTGCCATCGTCCACATTGCCGGTCGTGACGACCATCTCTACGCTTACACCGGTCTTCGCCTTGAAATCGGTGACGCGCTGATTCCACAGGTCATCACTGCCGGTGCCGCGCATCACGACGAGTTTCCCCTTCACCATCGGTTTCGCACTCTGCGCCGCCATGTTTGCGGTGCCGGTCGTCGCGGCGGGCGCACTGCCGGTTGCCGTTGTCGCAGCAGCAGGCGCAGTCGTCGCGGCTGGCGCAGTTGTCGCAGCAACAGCAGCAACTGTTGGTTTCGGCGCAGTAGTACCACCCGTCGCGGTTGCCCCGCCACTTGCGGGCGCAACCGTGACAGTGGCAGGTGCGCTCTCTGTGCCGCCGCAGGCAGAGACGATGCTCGCCGCCGCAAGTGCGCCGAACGCGAGTAGGTGCCGCCGTGTCACTGTCCGATCAAAAGCGTTCATTCTGCTCCCCTTCTCCAACATCCATACGCACGCCGTCGCCTGTTGTGTCGTCCTACCATGTGCGATGTGCCGCGCAACGCACAGACACGCACTTTCATGCTGTCCCGCATATTCTGTTGTCTGATCCTGCATACGTTATACAATCCACAATATGCGCTGTCAAGCGAAATGGGTTGACGTAGTGTATTGTAGATTGTATATTGTCGGTGATCCCCATTTGCTCGTTTTGTTGTGCGACAATACGCCGCGACGACGCGATGGTATCGAAACAAAGGATAGCGGTGTGGCGAAACTGGAACATTTCACTCTCAACGAACGTGTCTACCAGCGCATCCGCGAATTTCTGCTTGCGGGGTCGCTCTCCCCCAATAGCCGCCTCGATGAACAGGCACTCGCCAACGAAATGGGCGTCAGCCGCACACCGATCCGTGAAGCGATAGGCAAACTGACCAAAGAGGGGCTGGTAGAATATCGTCCCTATCAGGGAAATTTCCTCCGTTCCTTCACACCGAAACAGGTAAATGACCTCTACGAAGTGCGCGGTGCATTGGAAGCCCTCGCCGTGCGCCTCGCGGTGCCGCATCTCAGCGACGCGCAAGTCGAGGAGTTTCGGGCGGTGCTCGATGCAGGGCAAGCTGCCCTCGATCACGACGATCTGATCGGGTATGGCACCGCCGACCGCCAGTTTCACGGCATGATCGCCGCATACAGTGGCAACGGCACACTCGTCGAGAGCCTCGACCGGCTGAGTTTGCAGATTCAGATCGTCCGCACCGCCGCGAATCACGATCCCATATTGGTGCGCGAAACGGCACATCAGCGCGAAGAAATTGTTGCTGCATTCCGGGGGCGGGATGTGGATGCCGCCGTGCGATTGCTGACAGAGCATATTGACGCGGTGCGGCGGTCAGTCGTCGCACAGATCGAGCGGGCGGCGCAAAATGCCGCAGCAATAACCGAGGGAGGTACAGCATGAGTGTGGGAAATCTGGGTGCGCGGCGGACGGAACCCGTGGTAGCGGTGACGCACGATCCGGCGAACGCAATGCCGTGGGGACACATGCAGTGGTTGTGCAACGGTGCGATGTTCGCGGACGCACAACAGACATTCGGGTATGTGGAGATCAATGCAGGTGAGAAGAACCCGAAGCATCTCCACCCGAACAGTGACGAGGTGCTCTATCTCCTCGAAGGCGAGTTGGATCACAGCATCGGCGATGAAAGCCACCATCTCACGGCGGGCATGGCGATTCACATTCCGCAGGGCATCCCCCACGACGCCGCAAATCACGGCACGACAGTCGCCCGCATGATCGTCGCCTACCCGACCACCGACCGGCAGGTCGTCATGTGCGAGGATGGGCAAGAGTAACGGCGTGCGCGGTTCGTGTCTGTGCGGGAAAGACTGCCACGAACGACGAACCACGTGTACCATGCGACTGAAGGGAACGGCACATGGCAAAGACAGTCGGGATTATCGCGGCACTCGACACCAAAGGTGAAGAAGCACGTCTCATCCGAGACTATCTTGCGGGCGTGGGGCTACAGACGCTCGTCATTGATGCCGGGGTACTCGGTGAACCGGCGTTCACCCCGGACATTACCCGCACCGAAGTCGCGGCGGCGGGCGGTGACGATCACGCCGCCTTGCTTGCGTCCGGCGACAAAGGGCGAGCGATGGCAGCGATGACACGCGGCGCGGCAGTGGTGGCGGCACGTCTCCATGCAGAAGGCAAAATTGACGGCCTCATCGGGTTAGGCGGCACCGCAGGCACCACCATCGGCACGTCCGCGATGCGTGCGTTGCCCGTCGGAGTCCCGAAAATCGTCGTCTCCACCGTTGCAGCGGGGGATACGCGGCAGTACATCGGCGATAAAGATGTCACGATGATGTACAGCGTCGTGGATGTCGCGGGGCTGAACCGTATCTCTACCCGCATCCTCACAAACGCTGCGGGCGCAATTGCGGGGATGGTCACCGCCGAGGTACCACCCCGCGAAGAACGCCCGCTCTTGGCTGCCAGCATGTTCGGCAACACGACCACCTGCGTCGATCATGCCCGCGCCACGCTGGAAGCGCACGGATACGAAGTGCTCGTCTTCCACGCCACCGGCGCGGGCGGCAAGACGATGGAAAGCCTGATCGCAGACGGCTACATCACGGGAGTCTTCGACATCACCACCACCGAATGGGCGGACGAACTCGCGGGGGGCGTCTTCGCCGCAGGCCCGCACCGCCTCGATGCAGCGGCAGCCGCGGGTATTCCGCAAGTCGTCGCCCCCGGTTGTCTCGATATGGTCAACTTTGGCGCACCTGATACCGTCCCCGCCAAGTACGCGGGTCGGAAATTCTACGAGTGGAATCCCTCCGTCACACTGATGCGGACGACACCGGAAGAAAACGCCGCCCTCGGCGCGATCATCGCCGAAAAACTCAACCGCAGCACCGCGCCCGTTACCGTCTTCCTACCATTGCGCGGTGTGTCGCAGCTCGACAGCCCCGACGGGGAATTCTGGTGGCCCGAAGCGGACGCCGCCCTGTACGGCGCGATCAAGGCGAACCTGCGTCCCGGTATCGAGGTAGTCGAACTCGACCTGAATATCAACGACGCCGCCTTCGCAGATGCCGCCACAACGCGGCTCTTGGAATACGTCGGAGAGCAAGCAAAAGCCGGGTCGTAAAAAGCAGCGAGAAGGCAAGCAGACCGGCGAATCGGTCCGCAATTAAAGATCAGAGATCAGCCAAGGGGAGCGACCATTGCGGTACACACGCACAGAGGTCATCGCACGGTTGCGGGCGCAAACCGCAGCGGGATCGCCCATCGTCGGGGCAGGCGCGGGGACAGGCATCTCCGCGAAGTTCGCGGAGGCGGGCGGCGCGGACCTTATCATCATCTACAACAGTGGGCGGTTTCGCATGGCGGGGCATGGCTCGCTCGCGGGGTTGCTCGCGTATGGCGACGCGAACGCCATCGTCAAAGAGATGGGCGAACGCGATGTGCTGCCCGTTGTGAAAGATACCCCCGTCATTGCCGGAGTAATGGGAACCGACCCCATGCGGCAGATGGAATATCTGCTGCGCGAACTGGACACCTTAGGCTTCTCCGGCATCAACAACTTTCCCACCGTCGGGCTGATTGACGGACGGTTCCGCATGGAACTCGAACGCACCAATATGGGCTTCGGCAAAGAGGTAGAGATGATCCGCCTCGCTCACACGATGGGTTTCTTCACAGTCGTCTACGTCTTCAACCCCGACGAATCCACCGCGATGGCGGAAGCGGGCGCGGATGCGATCATCGCACATATGGGACTGACCGTCGGCGGCACCATCGGGCTAGAAGCGGGTGACGCGATGCAACTCGCGGACGCCCCCGCCGCCGTGCAGGCAATCGGTGATGCCGCGTGGCGTGTCAACCCGGAGACAATTCTGCTCTGTCATGGCGGCCCGATTGCGACCCCGGACGATGCCGCATACGTGCTGGCGCGATGTGATGCGGCAGGGTTCGTCGGCGCATCGAGCATGGAGCGGCTGCCCGTCGAAACCGCCCTCACCGAAACGACACGCCGGTTCAAAACGGTGTCGCTCCGTCCGCCACGCTGATTGGTGATTGGTCAACAGCCAGCGCGTTGTTTGGTGATTGGTAAAGTCACGCCATGCTGTTTGGTGATTGGTACGCATACGCGGCAATGTTTGGTGATTGGTAAAAACGGTGCCTTGATACATGGGGGGCGTATGTCGTATCAACGCGAGTACACGCGGCGGTTGCGGGTGGGAGTGATCGGCATTGGGAGCCATGCGTACCGGAACATTCTGCCGGCACTGCATTATTTGCCGGTGTCGCTCGTCGCGCTGTGCGACCTCAATGCTGACCTTCTCGCCCGCACTGCCGCCGAATACGGCGATATTGCTACCTTCACCGAGAGCGCGGCGATGTATGCGGGGTGCGAACTCGACGCCGTGCTGATCTGCGCGGGACCGCGCCAGCATCCCGCCCTCACGATAGAGGCTCTGCGGGCAGGACAGCATGTATGGCTCGAAAAACCCCCCGCGATGCGTACCCACGAAGTCGAAGCGATGATCGCGGCACAGGGCGACCGGGTGTGCGCGGTCGGTTTCAAGAAGGCGTATATGCCCGCCACCCGCAAAGCGGTTGAACTTGTTGGGGCGCCCGATTTTGGCGGCTTGCGTTCCATGCTCGCCGTCTACCCGATGACGATGCAGGTAGACGGCGCAGCAGTGCTGGAAGCGAACGAGTTTACGAACTGGCTCGGCAACGGTATTCATCCCCTCTCGCTCATGCTGGCGGTGGGCGGGCGCGTGGCGAGCGTCACGACGGTGCGCGGTCCCGCCGCCACGAATGGCGAGTGCAGCGGGGCGGTGCATCTCGCCTTCGCCAGCGGCGCGGTCGGCACATTTTTCTTCGCGGGCGGGTCACCACCCGGTTTCCCGGTCGAGCGGTACGAGTTCTACGGGCGCGGGCGGGCGGTGACTATCGAAAATAGTGGGCGCATCGCCTATCATCGCGGCATCCCCTTCGAGTATGCCGCCACGCACGATTTCACTGCCCCCGGCACCGATACCGGTAGCGTCGTCTGGGAAATTGAACACCGGCTGGCGACGCTGGAGAACAAAGCACTCTTTGTGCAGGGCGTTGTCGGTGAACTGAGCGATTTCTGCGGCGCGATTCTCGATAACCGCCCGGTTCAGGTTGCTGATCTCGCGTTCGCGCTACACATGATGCAAATATACGAAGCCGCGCTGCTGAGTAACGGCACTCCCGTCGTGATCGCGCCGAAAGAAGGAGCATAACCGATGGCTGCCCCGCTGACATTCGGGTACGAATCGGTACGCAAACTGCGCGTCGCATTTCTGGGAGTATCGGGGAGCGCGATGCACGCCTTCCGCAATTTTCTCCCATCGCTGCCGTATGCCCCGGTCGAACTCGTCGCGGTGTGGGACACCGACCGGGCGCGGGCGGAAGCCTTCGCGCGGCAATTCGGTGCGCCGCAGGCGTATGATGATCTCGATACACTGCTTGCGGAGGCACGCCCCGAAGCCCTCATTATTGCTACGGATGATTACGAGGGCGACGAACCGCGCAGCGCGGGTTTGATGCGGCGTGGGTTGGAAGCGGGTTGCCATGTCTGGACGGACAAGCCCCTCGCCGCAACCGTTGCGACCGCGCAGGCATTGATCGCGCTGCGCGACCGCGTCGGCAAAGTAGCGGCGGTCGGGATGAAGACGATGTTCTATCCGGCACATCTCAAAGTGCGCGAGATCGTCCGTTCCGCCGCGTTCGGGCGTCCCGTCAGTTTCTCGGTGCGGTATCCGCTCCATGTTCCTGCCGTCCCCGGCTTGCCGCTCACGGATGCCGCCGTGCGGAGTTGCCTCGGTCACATCTGGCATCCACTCGGCACCGTGCAGGCGACGCTCGGCCCGGTGGCGCAGATCGCGCTCACGCCTGCGCCTGCCGGGGGCGGCGGGGTAGCCGTTGCCACACTCGCAGATGGCACGGTCGGCACCTTTCATTTTACGGCGGGGCAGGCAGGCACCAGCCCGCTCGAACGGTTCGAGATCGTCGGGACGGGCGCGAATGTCGTCGTCGAGAATGCGGTGCGGGTAACGTACTATCGCCCCGGTTCCCCTGGCGCGTACGGGCGCGCCCCAACATTCACGACCGACGACGACCATGCGCCGCTGATCTGGGAGCCGGAAATGACATTAGGGGTGTTGTACAATACGAACAACTTTTTTCAGGGATATGCGCCGAGCATCATCGCCTTTGCCCGCGCCGCGCTCGGTGAAATGCCGCTGCCCGCCGGCACGCTTGAAGATGCGGTAGAGACTCTGCGGGTTTTTGCACAGTTGCGCGGGGTCTCATGAGGTGTCCGATACTCCCCGGAATGGACGGGTGCGCGGTCAGCGTGACGGCTGCGCCGCTTTCCACGCCTCGTATTCGCGTTGCCCTTCGTCACTGAGCGGGTAATAGGTTTGCAATGCCCCGCCTTCCGACAAGCGAATACGGCTGAAGACTTCCCACTCCTCGTGTTCGCCACCGTGCGCGATGAGGAGGGGCGCGACACGGGCGGGAACGATCACCGCGCCGTCATCGTCCGCGATCATGATGTCGCCGGGAAGCACGAGCACGCGCCCCATCGCCACCGGCACATTGTATGCCCACGGAAAGAGGGACGCTTGCGATGCGTAGTTCGGGGTGAAGCCCTGTGTCCACATCGGTAGCCCGATCTCCTGTATCTTCGGCCAGTCACGGATAGAGCCATCCACCACCATGCCGATGCCGCCGCGCCCCTTGAAATAGGTCGTCAACATCTCGCCGACGCAGCCGGTGTAGGGGTCTGCATACGCGCTGATCGCCAGCACATCGCCCAGTTGAACCGTCTCGAAGACCGACCAGAGTGCGCTACGCTTCTCGCTTTTCTCTTGCCCTGCGCCGCTGGCGACATCTTCGCGCTGCGGCATGAATTGCAGCGTCACCACCGGCCCGACGATCTTCGCGCCCGGTGTGCGCGGCAACGGCCCCGCAATATAGGTCTGACGGATGCCGAGTTTGTGCATTTCTGCGCTGGCGGTCGCACTGCTCACGGTGTGTAATTGCGCGATCAATGCGGCATCGGGGCGAACGAACGGCGCACCCTCAATGGGCAGGCGAATATCGGGCGCGGGAAGGGCGATTGTTGCATCGTCAGTCATCGGTGTATGCTCCTAGTATCGCTCGACGAGGACGGCGTAATGCCCCTCGATATGGGGAAAGCGGCTCTCAACATCGTCCGCAAGCCGGACACCAAGCCCCGGCGCGTCCGGCAGCACGAGATGCCCGCCGGTGATCGCGGGCGGGTTGGCGAGCATCTCCCATTGCAACGGCCCCTGCACCATGCAGATTTCCAGCACGCGCGGGTTCGGCAATGCCGCGACGAGATGCCCGTTCGCCATCGCCATCAGCCCGTTATGCCAACTGTGCGGGCAGCAATCTATCCCGTAGCGGTGCGCCATCTCCGCGATCTTGAAGCATTCGGTGATACCGCAAATGCCGGCGTCCGGCTGCACGATACGATATGCGCCGCGTTCGAGGTAGGGACGAAATTGCTGCATACTGGTGAATTGTTCGCCGCCCGATATCGGGATGCCCACCGCGTGGCTGAGGCGCACATAGCCGTCTATATCGGCTTGCGGTATCGGCTCCTCGAACCATGCAAAGCCGAGCCGCTCAATCTCGCGTGCGATCACCAACGCCTGATCTTCGGTCAGCCGCTGGTTGCCGTCTACCATGAGTTCCATCTGGCTACCGACCGCCTGCCGGAGTTCGCGCAGCAAGCCGCAGAAGCGGTCTACCGTCACGCCGTCCCACGCCCAGTGCGTGCCGATGCGGACTTTCGCTGCGGTGTAGCCCGCATCGCGGCTCCCGACGGTCTCCTCGATCAGTTGTTCGGGGCGGTCGTGCCAGTCGTAGCGCACACCGCTACTGGCATAGACGCGCACGCGGTCGAGCGCGGCGGAGTTGAGCAATTGCGCAGTTCGTTTGCCCGCGATCTTGCCGCGCAGGTCCCACAGGGCGCAATCCACCCCTGCGACGGCACAATCGTACGGGCGCAGAAAGCCTTGATCGGGATGCGGCACGATTGCGGTGTCTGTCGGGTCTTTGCCGATGAGCGTCGGCGCAAGCCATGCCACCCACGATTCAATCATGCGCGGCCAGCCATAGGCGCACGCCTCACCGATCCCCGTTATCCCTTCGTCGGTCTCGATGATGACGACGGCGCAATCCGCTTTGATCGTGCGGTACTGCGCTGTCACCCACTGTCGCTCCGGTTCGTGCATCCGCGACAAACAGACAGTCCGCACCCCGGTAATCTTCATGCGTCGTTCTCCTGCATTCGGGCGCGATAGATCATGATTGCTCCCCTGCGACTGCGGGTGCCAGTTCGTTCCACGCCTGTTCCATCGCCTGCAACTGCGTGTACATCGTATAGATTGCCTGCCACATCGCATCAATCGCGGCGCGTCCGCCCGCGTGATCGCCATGTTCCAGCGCGGCACGGAGATGCAGTGCGATTGCTGCCTGTGTCGTCGCACTCTCCTGCGCCGCCGCCGCGAGTGCATCGGTGGCGGCAAGATGCGCGGCGAGCAGATCGGCGGGCGGGATGGGCGGGGTAGTGCGGGCATCGCGCTCCGGCTTCGTCGAGGCACCGTACCGATAGGGGAGTTTCTCGCCGCCTTCGTGCGTCCACTGGGTGTGCGTCGGTTCCAAATGGGGCGTGACCGAGAGGTACATCGTCATTGGCGCATCACCGACGCAGCGGACTTCGTGCCACTGATTCACGCGGGCGAAACAGAGTTGACCGGGACCGAGCACCGCCGTCTCGCCATCTATCGTGAACTCGGCGTGGCCGTCCAGCACGAGAAACACTTCGTGTCCGAGATCGTGCGTATGACCGGGGCTGACCGCGCCCGGTTCCATCCGCATGATGCGGGAACGCATTTCCGGCGTGATGAAGACATTGCGGACATCGGTGCGGAAATCGAAGACTTCAAGCGGCACGGTCTTCCCTCCTTCTAAACAGAGGAATCAGCGAACGATGGATCGGCGGTATTCAGGCGCGTGCGGACGCGAGATACGTTTTGACGATCTCCCCGACGAGCGCGACATCCGCAATGGCATCGCGCCCGGTCGTGATCGGCGGCGTGCCACTGCGAATACACGCGCCGAAATGCTGCAACTCGATCTTGAAGGGGTTGTCGTGCCACGCGAATTCTTTACGCCACGGCGTACGATCTTCCTCCATGCCGTGGAGCGTCACGAATGAGGGCAGACCGCGTGCGAAACCCGTGGGGAATGACACAAGCACCCGCTCCCGCGAACCGTAGACTTCCAGCGTCTCTTTGAAATCCCACAGTTCGGGCAAATCTACCCACGAACAGACGGCACGTTTTCCGTCCGGGTATTCGAGCACCGTGCTGATGCCGCGCCCATTCAGCCAGATTTCCGAACTGAGGACACGCTGCGGTGTCCCGAACATGCCGTGCAGGTTGCCGATATCGTGGATCATGCTGCCGAGAATGATCGTATATGCGTTGTTGATCGCTTCCGGCACCGCTGCGCCGTCTGCATACCCAAGGGCTTCCGCGACAAGCGCATCGTGTTCTGTTTGCCACTCCCCCCGGACATGCGCGGGGATGTCGTTGAAGCGATGCACCTTGAATTCGTCGGTGTGCAGCCCATTATCGGGGTGGAGGTGGTTGACCTGCACGAAGCGGACGCCGGACATCTCCCGTACCCGCTGCTGTGCGAATTGGTACGCGGGTTCGTGTCGCTTCATGTATGCCACCATGAGGATCACACCCGCCCGCTCCGCTGCCGCAACCATCGCTTCCGCCTCTGCGACGGTCGTGCACATCGGCTTCTCGACGAGAATATGCTTACCTGCTTCGGCGGCGGCGATGGTCGGTCGGGCGTGAGAACCGGAGGGGCAGACGATTACGGCGTCTATGTCGCTTCGCACCATCTCGCGGTAATCAAGAAAGCGGCGCGACGTGGGGACGCCATACTCTGCACCCACTGCTTCGAGCAATTGCGGCGAGAGGTCTGCCAGCCCGCCGATCTCGAACTGGTCGTCCATCTCGCGCAGATGCGGGAGATGTTGAATCTGCGCGATTGCCCCACACCCGATCACCCCGACTTTCAGCCGTGCCACTGCTGCCCTCCCTCGATAGATTTGCCCGTCGCGTCTTATCCGAGCCGTTTGTTCAGTTTGGGATCGAGGAAATCGCGCAGTGCGTCGCCGAGTAGGTTCGCCGTCAGCACGGTAAGCGCGATTGCCACGCCGGGGAAGACCGCCAACCACCACGGCGGCTTGAACGATTGCGCCAACACCCCACCGAGCATATTGCCGAGGCTCGGTGTCGGGGGCGGAATGCCGACACCCAAGAAACTCAGCGCGGCTTCCGCGAAGATCGCCCCACCGAGATTGAGCGTCGCAATGACGAGCACCGGCGCGATGCATTGCGGCGCGACATGCCGCAGCATAATCCGCCACGGCGGTGCGCCGACGCACTGCGCCGCCTCCACGAATTGCGTTTCCTTGACCGACAACACGACCGAGCGCGTGATGCGCGTCGCCAGCGGAATCTGCGTAACGCCGACTGCGACAATGACCGTCCCCAACCCCGGACGGAGGCTAACCGAGAGCAACATCGCCAGAATGAGCGTCGGAAACGACGTAAGCACCTCGATCAGCCGCTGGCTCAGGATGTCGTAGGTCTTGCCGATATAGCCGCTCGTGACCCCCCACACCATCCCCACCGAGACACCGAGCGCGACCGACGCAATGCTGACGAGCAGGCTCACGCGCATCCCGTAGAGAATCCGCGAAAAGACATCGCGCCCCAGATTGTCGGTGCCGAGGATATGCTGGACGGAAGGCGGCTGACGCGCTGCCGCGTAATCGTTGCGGAGCGGGTCATACGGCGCGATCTGTGCCGCGAAGAGCGCGACAAACAGCAGCACGACGAGCAACGCCGCCGCCGCCGTGCCGAGCGGCGATGATTTGAAAAACCGCCCCAACGCACCGAGCATCGCCCGCCCCGCGTGGGGGCGGACGATGATTGGGCGGGCGGCGGTGAGCGATTCTGCCTGCACCATTCGTTACTCCCCGCGCATTATTGGTAGCGGATGCGCGGGTCAATCCACGCATAACTGAGGTCTACGAGAAGATTGATGACGACGAAAATTACCCCGTAGATCAGTACGAGGTTCTGGATTACCATCCAGTCCCGCTTGTTGAGAGCCTGCACAAGGAAATTGCCCAGCCCCGGCACGCCAAATGCCGTCTCGGTCGCCACCGCGCCGCCGATCAGCCCGCCCATCGTCGCGCCAGTGGTGGTAACAATCGGCAAGAGCGCATTGCGGAAGATATGGCGCGAGACGACGAGCCGCTCCCGCAGCCCCTTCGCCCGCGCCGTACGGACGTAATCCTCGTTCATCGCTTCCAGCACGGTAGAGCGCGTCATCCGGGCAAGACCGGCGGCAAGCCCCAGACCGAGAGCCAGCGACGGACCGATAACCATCGCGAGATTTTGCGCAGGGTCCTGCCACAGTTGCGTGATCGTCAGCGGGGGCCGCCATGTGAAGACGAGTACCAGAAACAGCACCGCACTCAGCCCGACCCAGAAACTGGGGATCGCCAGAAAGAGCGTCATGAAGAGCCGGACGATATTGTCCAGCCACGAATTACGGCGGGTCGCGCTGAGGATGCCGACCGGCACGCCGATTAGCCACGAAAAAAGCACTGCCAGCACCGCGATTTCTAGCGAGATCGTTCCCCGGCGGCCAATCGTCGCGCTGATCGGTTCTTTGTTCCAGAACGAATGACCGAGATCGCCGTGCAGCACATCGCCGATCCAGCCGATGTATTGCTGCGGCAGCGGCTTGTCGAGACCGAGGCTTGCGCGTGCGGACGCCAGTTCGGAGGCACTGAGCACATATTGTCCCTGCCCCTCGCTCGCAATCAGGGCAACAGGATCACCGGGCAGGACGCGCATCGCTACGAAAATCAGCACCGTAATACCGAACACCGTCGGCACTGCCGTCAGAAAACGGCGAAGAATATATCGCTGCACCGCGCACACCGCTCCTTCCACCCACACCGCCGATGCTCATTCACAAGGAAGGCATCGGCGGCATGGAACGGGCGTTATTTATCGAGCCACGCCGTATCCACGCGACCCCATTCAAGTTGCACGCGCTTGTCGAGCGCAAGCCCCTTCACATTGGCACGCCACATCAACAGATGGTCGGTATAGCCAATAAACAACCACGGCGGGTCCTGATCGAGCATGTCCTGCATCTGATCCATCAAGGCACGCCGCTTCTCGGCGTCCAACTCTCCATCGGACTGCTTGAGTAGGTCATCGAATTTGGGGTTGCTGTAGCCACCGAAGTTCGAGGAGCCGCCCGTCTTGAAATACGTGTTTGCAA
>JBBRMX010000079.1:0-12795 GCA_038230615.1 Thermomicrobiales bacterium
AGCAATTTCCCCATGAACCGCCCCGCCTTCCTGCGTACGTACGACGTTATGCAGGTATGACGATAACAGTGAGCACGGAGAGCGTCAACTTATCCGCTTAGCCGCGCAGATGCTTCATGCCCGCTACGCCTGCACCGTGCAAGAAGCCGACATCGTCGCCTGCAGTGAGATAGAGCCAGCCCTGCGCGGCACGCATCGCGGCATCTTCGGGCGTGAAGGCGGCGAATCCGGGGATTTTGCCTGTGTTGCGGCACGCCTGCAATATCTGGTCGAGGGCTTTCTGGTGCGATGCTTCCTCGCGGTAGTTGTCCGGATGGACGCCGAGCGACAGCGCGAGATCGCCGGGACCGACCCAGCACCCATCTATGCCGGGGGTCGCCATGATTGCTTCGGCATTCTCGACTGCCAGTGTGCTTTCGAGTTGCACGGCGACGAATACCTCGTCGTTGATGCGGGTGGGGTAATCTGCGCCGTACCGCCCTGCACGCCCCCACCCCCATGAGCGGGTGCCGGTGGGAAGAAACCGGCAGGCATCGGCGGCGGCTTTCGCCTGTTCCGGGGTGTCTACCATTGGCACGATGATACCGAGCGCACCCTCGTCGAGCATCCTGCCGATCATCGTGTAATCGTTGCGGGCGACACGGGCCATCGGTGTCGTCGGGCTGCCTGCCATCACTGCCAGCCCCGCGATAGTGCTTTCTGCCCCCCACGAGCCGTGCTGATTATCCAGCAGCAGAAAATCTACCCCCGTATGTGCCAGCATCTCTGCCGCGACGGGCGACCCCAGACCGAGCGCGTACCCGTAGGCAACTTCGCCCGCCCGCATCTTCGCCAGCGCAGTGTTCGTCCGCATCGTACCCTCCCCATCCCCATTCATTGAACGATAGAGGGCGAGGATACTGCTAGAGCAGAACCAGCACAACAAAAATGCACGCACAAAGGAGCGCGAAGAGGGAAAGTTTTGCGGCGGGACGGTCACGGTCCACAATCATCAGTGCGGCCGCGACCGCGACAAGCACGAGCGCGACACCGAGCGGGAACGATGCGTGCCGTACCTGCATTCCCGCGCCGAGAGCGATGATCGCCGCCGCCGCGATCACGCATGGCCCAATGACGGACACAAACCGCCCCTGCCGCGCTGCAAAAAGTTGTCGCCGCTCCCGAAAATCTGCCATGGCACGATTGTACCTGATGGAGATGCGATACGGCGGTTATGGGTGTGGCGGAGATAGTTCAGCGCGGGATAGCGGTTCCCGGCGGCGGGGTAGTCGGCGCGGACGCGGGGGTGAAATCGGGCGCGGTGCCGGGTTCGGGGATAAGCACATCCACGGCGTAGCGGATGCGGGCAATGTCCCCCGCGATGCCGTTCAGATCGGTGCCGAGTTGCTCCATCCTACCCGCTTCGGCACGGACGAAGCGCGTATACGGCGCGACGGCTTCGCGGATGCGCTCAAGAGAGCGGTCAAGTTCGCTGTCGAATTGCTCGCGCAGCGTGGCGACGATCTGGGTGCGGAGTTCGTTGGTGCGCTCATGGAACTGCGCCTCGGCACGGCGACGACGGGCGGGGAGAATGACGATACCGAGCGCAGCGACGACTGTCGCAGCGAGCAACCCCGTGAAATCCGCAAGAGCGGTCGTGGCAGCGGCGACGACGATTGCGCCCAAACCGACCGCCCCGACTTGTACCAGCCCCGCCTGCACTACCGCCGTTTGTACATCGCGGGAGAGGCGTTCGGCTTCGCCCGCCGCGTTGTACCGCCGCACGATCTCCTGCGCCCGCGCCCCGACCGAATTGAGCAGGGCTTGGCGGTCGTAGGCGAATTGCTGCGACACTTCGCCGATCATCCCGGTGTCCGATTGAATCTGCTGTCGTCGCTTGACGAGTTCGGTGACGGCGTGCCACGTTCGCAAGTCGCGCTCAACGAGCCAGTCAATCATGCCATGTACGATGCCGTCAATTTGCGGGGCGGTGTCCGCGATTACTTCACGCTCCCACGCGCCGCGTGTGCGTTCGCTATTGAGCAGATCCGGGATGCGCCCGATCCGCAGGGTGTCCGCGAAGAAGCGGTCGCCGCGCTGCTGTAACTGCAAAATCACATTGTCCACCTGCGAAAGGTAGTAATCGAAATCGCGCTCCATATCGGTGCGGTAGACATCGAGTTGGGCGTCAATGCGTGAGAGCGTTTCGCGGTCGCCTGCAAGCAGGGCGAGGCGGTCGTCTGCGACGGTCTTGTACCGACCCATTACGCGCTCTGCGACACCGAGCGGCGAGAGCAATTTCAGCCGCAACCGCCGCGACACATCGAGCGTGCGGACGACATATTCCTCTAGGGCAGCAAAGCGCGAACGTTCCCAGAGGGAATCGCGTACCTCGCCGGGTGGCGACTGCTTTGCTGCGAGTGCCAGACGCGCCGCGACGGGGAAGATTTCCGGTGTAAAACCGAGCAGCGAACGCACTTGCTCATTGACGAAGCGCAAGACGGTCTGCAAATCCGGCTCAGAGAGCAGATCCACCTTATTGATGACGACGACGACCTTCTTGCCCCACGCCCGAATATCGGTCATAAATTGCCGCTCACTCTCCGAAAAGGGGCGGTCGGCACTGGTGACGAACAGGATAAGATCGGCACGGGGGATGAATTGCTGCGTCACTGCCTCGTGTTCACGGATGACGGCATTGGTGCCGGGAGTATCCACCACTGCGACTTGTCGCAAGAATGCCGCCGGATGGGTGACGACGATCAAGCCATCGGCGTCGAGGTGCTGCGAAACGTGGTCGCCCGCCCGCAGGAGGTTGATACGTGTCGTCGTCGGCGTCACGCCTTCTTCCATCACCTTCTGCCCCAAGAGAGCGTTGATGAAGGCACTCTTGCCTGCGTTGAACTCGCCCACGATCACGACGGAAAAGAGATCATCCAAGGCACGCGCTACACCGCGCACGGTCGCTTGATCGCCCGCCGCGACGGGGAATTCCTCCATCACCGCCTCAAGCCGCTTGAGTAGCTCCTGCTCCTGCGCGATCAGGTCGCGCTGTGCCGGGGTCCATTCCGGAAGCGTGATGCCGGTCTGGGTTGCGGATGATTCGGGTGTGATCGTGGTTGCCATGTCGGTTGCTGCCCTTTCGCCGCTCTATTGAGCGGATAGTAGAGAGAGTAATGCATAAAGTGTGCCGGGGCGGGCAGGGGGTAGGCAATGCGCCGCCCCGCGTGCGAAAATGCCCTTCCGAAGCGACGAACGGAGAAACGGAAGGGGGGAGAGAGGTTTGAATATCCACGAGTACCAAGCGGCGGAGATTCTCGGTCGGTACGGCATCCCGCTCAATGCGGGGGCGGCGGTGACGACACCGGATGCAGCGGCAGACGCTGCCGCGACTATCGGCGGCACGGTGGCGATCAAGGCGCAGGTGCATTCGGGCGGGCGCGGCAAGGCGGGCGGCATCAAACTGGCGCACAGTGCGGACGAGGCACGGGACGTGGCGGGGCGGATTCTCGGTATGGATATCCGCGGGCATGTCGTCAACACGGTACTGGTCGTGCCGGGAGTGAAGATCGCCGCCGAATATTATCTCGGCATTACGCTCGACCGTGCGAACCGTCGCACAATCCTGATGGCGTCTGCCGAGGGTGGCGTGGAGATCGAAGAAGTGGCGAAGACCAACCCGGAGGCGATCATCCGCGTGCCAGTGGACGCCGTGCGCGGGCTGCTCCATTACGAGGCGGTCGAGGTGGCATTCAAACTCGGTGTCGCGCCGGACGCGGTGAACGGGTTCGTGGATATTGCGACGAAACTGGCGCGGGCATATCTGGATGAGGATGCATCGCTGGCCGAGATTAACCCGCTGATTCGGACCGAAGACGGGCAGTGGCTGGCACTCGATAGCAAGATGGTGCTTGACGATAACGCCCTCTATCGTCACCGCGAACACGAGACGCTGCGCGATATGGCGGAAGAAAATGCGACCGAACTCGAAGCGAAAGCAGCGGGTATCTCGTTCGTCAAACTGGACGGCACGATTGGCTGCGTCGTCAATGGCGCAGGGCTGGCGATGGCGACGATGGACGCCGTCAAACTGGCGGGTGGCGAACCCGCGAACTTCCTCGATGTGGGCGGCGGCGCGAAGGCGGATCAGGTCGCAAAAGCACTGGGGTTGATCCTCTCCGATCCGCATGTGCGGGCGATCTTCTTCAATATTTTCGGCGGCATCACGCGGGGGGACGAAGTCGCAAAGGGGTTGATCGCAGGGTTGCAGCAGGTGCCGACAACGCTGCCGATTATCGTGCGGCTGGCGGGGACGAATGCGGAGGAAGGGCGGCGCATCCTCGCGGACGCCCATTTGCAGGCGGCGGAGACGATGGAAGAAGCGGCGAAACTTGCGGTTGCGGCGGCAGGGGAGGTGGCGGCGTGAGCATCCTCGTAAACAAAGAGACGCGGTTGCTCGTGCAGGGGATTACGGGGCGCGAAGGCTCCTTCCACACTACACAGATGGTCGCGTACGGAACGAATGTCGTCGCGGGAACCCGCCCCGGCGGTCGTGGGCGCGAAGTCGCGGGGGTGCCGGTCTTCAATACGGTGGCGGAGGCAGTGGCAGAGACGGGCGCGAATGCGAGCATCATCTATGTTCCCGCGCCCGTCGCCACCGATGCCATCGAAGAGGCGGCGGCGGCGGGCATTCCGCTGATCGTCTGTATTACGGAGAATGTTGCGGTGAACGATATGGTGCGCACCTACGAGATTGTGCGGCGGAGCGGCGCACGGTTGATCGGCCCGAACTGCCCCGGTCTCATTACGCCGGACGAGGCGAAAGTCGGTATCATGCCGGGGTTTATCCACAAAAAAGGGCGGATTGGGCTGGTGTCGCGTTCCGGCACGCTCACCTATGAGGTAGTAGACGCGCTGACGAAAGCGGGCTTGGGGCAGAGCACGGCGGTGGGAATCGGCGGTGACCCGGTAAACGGCACATCGTACGTGGAAGTGCTCGCACTCTTTGAGGCAGACCCGGAGACCGACGCCGTGGTGATGATCGGCGAGATCGGCGGTACCGACGAGGAAGACGGCGCACGCTTCGTGCAGGCACATATGACCAAACCCGTCGTCGGCTTCATCGCGGGGCAGACTGCGCCCCCCGGCAAGCGCATGGGACATGCGGGCGCGATTATCAGCGGCGGCGCGGGGACGGCAGCCGAGAAGATGGCGGCATTGGAAGCGGCGGGCGTTCGCGTTGCCGACCGACCGGGCGCGGTGCCGGGGCTCGTCAAGACGGCGTTGGGGATCGCGTAATCGCGTCGCGGTTCGCCTGCCAAGAAAGACCGAAAGATACCGAAAGATAGAGGGAAACCTTTGTCTTTCGGTTTTTCCCGGTGCGTCGGGCGGGACGGGGTACGTCATGCCCCATGCAAAGAGGGCGGGGGAAGATACACGGAGACAGAGAACTTGTTGTGAATATGTTCATAAAAACTAAATTACTTGTTAATAAAAAAGTTTTGTGGTATTCTAATTTTGTATGAATAGCACTTTCGATAATCAGGTGCGCGGCTGCTCGAACGGGGCGTTGGTACGTGATTGTTTACCCATCCATTCTGCGACAATGCCGGTTGCTGCGAGGAGTGTTCTCCATGGTCCTCTTCCTCTCGCCTGATACGCCCGCCTCCCCCAGTCGACGTGGACCGAAACCGCGCGGACGTAAAGTGAAGCCGCTCACCATTGCGATCACGTTGGAGCAACGCGCTGCTCTCGAAGTGCTGGCCGATACGCGGCAGACGAGTATCAGCGATGTGGTTCGCACCTTCATCGCCGACGGGCTTGCCGCCATATCTTCGGCACACATATAGCGTCACGGCACGAAACGCACAATGATATAACGTTAAAATGGTTGCGCTTTCATTGTGAACATGTTACGGTAAAAATGTACAATGCATAAGACGAAATGAGGCGGGGAAAGGGCAACATCCGGTTTGCTACTCCCCGACCAGATGTCTCCGGCACGTTGTGCAGAAAAGTACGCTATGTCTGTACCGACGATTGCGGTTGTGTATTCGTACCCGCCCTTCCTCTCGCTCTTGCACGAAGTGCTTACCGATGAAGGATACCGTACGCTGCTGCTGGGGTTTGCGGATGCACAAGGAATCGCGTCCCACTCTCCCGCTCCCGACTGCATCGTCCTCGATGAGTGGATAGATGCACCGGAAGATGGGTGGGGGTTGCTGCTTCGATTGCGGGCCGATGACCGGACGCGAGACATCCCGGCGATACTCTATGCCAATAACACGGAACCCGCACGGGATAAAGCCCTCGCGCTCCGTGTTACGCAGTGCACGATACTGGACAAATCGTTCGTTATTGACGACCTGCTGACGGTTATCGAGACGATCCTCGGTCCGTCGCCCGTCGCGCGACAGAAGAGGGCAGACGACCGCGTCCCGCAGCGTATACCTTTTTCCCCTCGCTATGACACCAAGTACGCTGCCGCTGATGAGACCGAACGCGCTGCCGCCAATGATAATGACGGCGAAGAATCCAGCGCGAACGAGAACGGCATATCTGCGTATTAAGAGCGAGGGACACCAGCTCCCATACGAATGAACTCGTCCGCATCGTCGCGCAGATTAACGAACTCGCGGCACCTGTCGCACGACGAACCCTCCCGCTGCCGCGACCGTCGTTCGTGTCAATTTGTCAATCTACCCTGCACGGTTTCTGCTACGATGGACGTACGCGAACAGAGACGGAGGAGGCGCATCTTATGTCGTACGAGGGCATCATCACCATTGAACCGGGCAAGCGGAGCGGGCAGCCGTGCATTCGTGGGATGCGGATGACAGTTGCCGATGTGCTGGATTATCTCGCGTCCGGCATGAGCATCGAGGAAGTGCTGGAAGACTTCCCCGAACTGACGATGGAAGACATTCGCGCTTGCTTCCGGTGGGCAGCGGACATGCAACGCGGCACGGTGATGATCCGCGCATAAAACTGTTGTTCGATCAGAATGTGTCACGCAGCCTCACGTGGCGGCTTGCGGACCTCTGCCCTGATGCGACGCACGTCGCGTTTCTCTCGATGCTTTCGACTCCTGATGAGCGCATCCGGGCATATGCGCGTACAAACGGCTCCATCGTCGTGACGAAAGACCGCGATTTTGCGGAGCGGCGCGATGAAGACGGCACCCCGCCTAAAGTGATCTGGTTGCGGACACAGAACTGCACGACCGCCGTCGTCGAAGCGACCTTGCGCCGCCACTGGCAGGATATCGAGGCATTCGCCGCCAGCGAAAATGTCAGCATACTTATGCTTTACTGAGCGTGTGGCGCAGCGCGGGTAAGACCTGTTCCCCCAACAATTGCACGCCTCGCGCATCGGAAAGACCGTGCGGGGTGCCGAACTCGATGCGGGCGACGCCGGCGGCGAAACAGGCTTCGGCATGGGCGACGATCTCGGCGGGCGTCCCGGCGAACGCGAAGGGATACAGGAGATCATCGGAGATCATCGCGCCTGCGGCGATGGCGTCGCCCCGCTGCACTGCTGCCGCAACACGGGCGAGTAATTCAGGATCGAGCGATACGGTCGGGTCGAGGGCGGCGACTGTCGGCAGGTAGAGCGCGATCTCCTCTTTGACCTTGCGGCGGGCTGCCGCGCCGTCTTCGTCCACCACCGTGACCGCACCGAGGACGATGCCGATGGCGTCCACGTCGCGCCCCGACCGCCGCGTACCGACCGCGATGTGTTCGCGTATCACTGATACCATCGCGGGGTTGGCGGAGCCGCCGACTTTTACCTCGTCCGCCGTCTCGCCTGCGAATGCCGCCAGTTGCGCCCCCCATGTGCCGATGAGGAGCGGCACGCGGGGGCGCAGCACCTCGTACTGCAAGATACTGTGCTCACTGAGATGGAACACCGCGCCATCGAACCGTTCGCGCTGTTTTGCGTGGAGATGGCGCACGACTGCGACCGTCTCCCGCACCGCCGCAATGGGTTTCGGCGGCACGATGTCGAGGGATTCGAGCCACGCACCGCGCAGAATGCCCCAGTATGCCCGCCCCCCTGACACTTGGTCGAGCATTGCCACCTGTCCCGCGATTTCGACGGGATGGAGCAGGAACGGGTTGTATCCCGCCGCGCCGAGCCGGATACGTTGCGTCGCTTGCGCCATCAGGATAAGCGGTGCGATGGGCGGCTGAAACATCAAGTCACCGTAGACGGTCAGCGCGTCGAAGCCGTATTCCTCCACCTGTCGCGCCAGTGCCGCGTACGCCGCCGGGGTCTTGTTCGTCTGAAATGCAATGCTCACTTCACGCTGCATGGTCGCGCTCCGATCTTTTACCGGCAAGAGAGGGGAGAAAGAAACGAACTGCCAAAACGAAGAGAGCGCGAAGAAGAACGAAAAGCGTGTTTTGGATTTCCACTGCGTCTTCGGCTTCTAGGCTACGGTGTCCCTCAGGTGAGATCGTCAGTACGGAGGGTGCGGGGGGCGAGGCGTTCGATTCGCATGAGCAGGCGTTCTTCGGGGTCAGGGCAGGCGAAGACGGCTTCCCGCATCATCCAGTCGCCCGGTTGCGATGCCCGCTGATACCCGGTGAGGGCAGGCAGCACCGCGCCGAGGGCGTACAAGCAGAAATGCCGCCCCGCCGGGATACGGATGCGGTTGCTCTCGGTTACTTCCAGATAATCGCCCACCGCCAGCCCGCAGACCGACCGCCCCTCGATGGCGATCACTGTCACACGCAGGTCATAGAGCGTGAATGTCTGTTCGTCCATGCCTGCTATTCTGCCACCCCCTGTCAAGCAGCGTGGTAGACTGTGCGGGCGTTTCGGACCGGAGAGAAGCGAGGGGACATGAGTTTCTGGGCGGACATGCAGTATTGCCCGAAGTGCGGCACGCCGTTCGCAACGGGCGGCTTCGAGCAGACGCCGCATCCGACCTGCGCGGCGTGCGGGTTCGTCTTTTGGCGCAATCCGGCGGTGGCGGCGGGGTGTATCGTCGAGCGGGAGGGCGCATTGTTGCTGGCGCGGCGCGGCATCGAGCCGTACGCGGGGTCGTGGTATGTGCCGTCCGGGTTCGTGGACTACGACGAAGACCCCGCTGATGCCGCCGTACGCGAACTGCGCGAGGAGACGGGGCTAATAGTGCGGGTGACCGGGTTGTACGATCATCGCGTATGGCGCGACGACCCGCGCAAGAGCGGCATCATGTTCTTCTATCGGGCGGCAATCGTCGCGGGGGACGCCGCGCCGGACGACGATGTGTCTGCCCTCGGCTGGTTTCTGCCCGATGCACTGCCTGAACCGATCATCTTCGCGGCGCATCGTGCCGTGATTACCCGCTGGGGAAGAGAAAACGTGAATACCAAGGGGCAAGATACCAAGGATACGGGTGATTGATTCGCCTCTTTATCCTTAATACCGTATCCCTTTTATCTGAAGGAGCGATGTGTGGCGACGTATACCGTGATTGTGTATGAGGATGAAGACGGCGGTTTTTACACCGAGGTGCCGGCATTCGGGGCGGGTGCGGAGGGTGATACCATCGAGGATGCGCTCGCGGAGACCCGCGACGCCTTGACGCATACTATCGCCGCGATGATCGAGAAGGGCGAGGTTATCCCGCCGCCGGACGACGGTATTATCGCTGCGGTCGCGCAGATCGAGACCGACATCAATGTCGCGGACGCGGGCTGACACCGTGCCGAACGATCCTGCCCACCCGGACGACGATTTCGACGCCTTCATTCGGCAGATGCCGAAGGTGGATCTGCATATCCATCTCGAAGGTTCGGTGCGGCCTGCGACGTTGCTCGCGCTGGCGCATCGCAACGGCGTCGCGCTCCCTGCCACAGATGAAGCGGGGCTGCGGGCATGGTATCGGTTCCGCGATTTCGACCATTTCGCGGCGATCTACGATCTCATCTGCGACTGCATCTATACCCCGGACGATCTCGCACTGATCGCCTACGAACTCGGCGCATCCGCCGCCGCCGACAATGTGCGCTATCTCGAAGTGACGATGACGACCAATGCCCGCTTGCGTCGTGGGTTGTCCCTCGATGACCAACTGGCGGGAGTGCGTGCAGGCGCGACGGATGCCCTACGGGACTTTGGTGTGCGGATGCGCTTTATCCCCGACATCGTGCCGGAGCAGAGTATGGATGAAGCGTGGACACTCGTACGGTGGGCGGTGGAGCAGCAGGACAACGATATCTGCGCTCTCGGTATCGCGGGGACGGAGCGCAAACACAACTTCGCCCTGTATGCGCCCCTGTTTGCGTATGCACGGGACGCGGGTCTGCCGCGCACGCCGCACGCGGGCGAGACGATGGACGCGGCGCATGTCTGGGAAGCAGTCGCGCTGCTTCATGCGGACCGCATCGGGCATGGCATCCGCGCTATCGAGGACGGCAAGTTGGTGGATTTGCTTGCCGCGATGCAGATTCCGCTCGAAATCTGCCCAACGAGCAATGTACTGCTTGGTATCTATCCGACGATGGCGGCGCATCCGGTGCGCGAATTGTGGGATGCGGGAGTGTACATTACCGTCAATACCGACGACCCGCCGATGTTCGGCACGACACTTTCGGGCGAATATCGCGTTCTCGCGGATGTTCACGGTTTTACCCGCACCGAACTACGAACACTAGCGACAAATGCCGCCCGCGCCGCCTTTCTTCCTCCCACCGATAAAGCCGCCCTCGTCGCGGCGATAACCGGCGCGTAACAGGGAGAGACGAGACGCAACGACGCAACGAACGCAGAAAAATACAGAAAAAGTGTTTTGGATTTTCTCTCTGTCCTTTTGTCTTTGCGCGTCGCCCGTTTCGTCTTTCTTTGCGTCTTGGCGACGAATTTCCCGGATTCACCGGTTTCGATCACTGTTTCTGGGCGACGGGAACCGGTACGGGGGCATCGTGAATGAGGGTTTCGCGCACGAGGATCGAGAGGATGCCCGCCGCAACGAAGCCAAGCCCCGCAAGGCAGAACGCCGTGACTGTCAGCCCCATTGCGCCCGCAATGAACCCGACCGTGAGCGGGCCGCTCGCCTGACCGAGATCACCGACGAACCGCCAGATACCGAGGAACTCCCCGACCGCGTCCGGTGGTGCCAAATCTGCACCGAGGGTCATCATTGAGCCGCTCCCCAAGCCGTTCCCGAAGCCGATCACCGATGCCGCGAGGAGCAACCCGCTGAAACTGTGTGCCAGCGGGATGAGTGCCATGCCGACGCCCATCAGCCCGAAGGCGGGAACACTCGCCACCTTGCGCCCGAAGCGGTCCATCATCCAGCCGGCGGGGAGGAAGAGCACCATGTCCACCGTTGCCGCCACGGTCACGACCGTGCCAATCGCGGTGGTGGACATGCCGAGTGTGTATGCCCCGACGAGCGGGATGATGAGTTGCCGCCCGCTACGGATCATCGCCACGAAAATCTGCGCCGCGCCCGCCGAGGAGAGATCAGCGCGGTGCGTCTGCATCAGTTTGCCGACGCTGTGCCAGCGCATCCGGCTGTGCGCTACCACGGCGGTGTGTATCCCGGTCTCTCTGATCATTGCGACGGCGAGGATGCCCGCAACACCGCTCAGCGCGGCGGCAAGGATAAACGGGATGTTCATTCCGAAATGGTCGCTGATCGTGCCGCCGATGAACGGTCCTGCGAACAGCCCACAGCGGTTGATACCGCCGAATGTTGCGAGAAACTTGCCACGCTGCGCTCTCGGGGCGACATCGGTAATATAGGCGTGGCGCGAGATGCCCCACAATGCCGTACCGACGCCCTCCACGAGGCGGCAGAAGAAGACAACCGGATAATTGTGCAGCAGCCCGACCAGCAGCGTCGAGATCGTTACCATGGTGATACCGAGGAGCATCGCCCGCCGCCGTCCGAGGCGGCTGAGGACGATCCCCACGGGGACATCCGCGATGAGCGTGCCGATGCCCGCCGCCGCTACCGCGATTCCGACGAGGCTGAACGAGACGCCGAAATTTTTCACGAACACGGGCAATGTCGGGATGAGCATTCCCTGCCCGAATGCGAGCATGAAGGTTGGCACATACACCGGCACGATCATCTGTGCGCGTGAGACTGGTCTGGTATGATCCACTGCATTCATGCCACCTAGCATACCCGCACGCGCTACCGGATGGAAAGGGGTATTTGCACAAATGACCGATCTACCCACACCGACATTCGGTGTACTCCACCGCCGCGATGTCCATATCCCGATGCGAGACGGGCGGTATCTTTCCGCAGACCTTTTCATGCCTGACGGTGCGGGTGATGACGATATCTTCCCCGCTATCCTCGAATATCTGCCCTATCGCAAAGATGACCTCACGGCGGCACGGTGGGATTCGCACCACTATTTCGCGCAGCGCGGCTATGTCGGTGTGCGGCTCGATGTGCGCGGCACCGGTGCATCGGAGGGCGTCGCGGTGGACGAATACACGCTCACCGAGCAGCACGACGGCTACGATGCCATCGAATGGATCGCCGCGCAGCCGTGGTGTACGGGCAACGTCGGTATGTGGGGAACATCGTACGGCGGGTTCAACTGTATCCAAGTAGCGATGCACAACCCGCCGCACCTCGTCGCTATCGCTCCCCATGCCGCCACGGACGACCGATACCGCGACGATGTCCACTATACCGGCGGGTGCATGATGGCACTCGATCTCGCCATTTATCCGGTCTGGATGGTCGCCATGAATGCGCTGCCGCCCTACCCGGAAATCTCCGGCGACGACTGGGAACGCATCTGGCACGAACACTTCGAAAACCCGCAGTGGCTGCTCGCATGGATGCGCCACCAGACC
>JBBRMX010000080.1:0-12719 GCA_038230615.1 Thermomicrobiales bacterium
TGACCATCCCGGCGGCGGCAGTCGCGCCGCTCGCAACCCCGAACGCGAGTGCCAGCGGCAATGCTACCGCCGCGACCGTCAGCCCCGCGAGTAGGTCGTTCTGAAATTTGGCGGGCGTATACTGTGCGAACTCGCGTTGCCAGAGCCGCACAAGCGTCGGTTGCCGTATCATAGAAGAACCGCCCCCGCGCAGAACTATGCGATGTATCCGATGAACAATGACAATGGCACCATCCTTCCGCCCTGTCAAGCGACGGCGGCGCGTCCGGCACGAATGCTGGACGGAACCCAATATGAAACCACTGCCCACATTGCCGCGTACCTATACAAGGAGCGCGATGTACGCCTGCCGGGAATGCTGAGACGCAGAATACAATTTTCGGTGGCATCTGAGATGCGTACATACAGAATGACGAGCGTGATGCATACGCATCATGCAACACTGCGGCGGCGATAGTTGCGCCAACGCTGAAAGGGGTCATGATGAAAACAATCGTTGCACGTTTCGGAGTTGCGGGAGTCCTGTTACTGATGATGATCTTCGGTACGACTGTCTCGGCGGCAGACCCGGCGGTCGGGCAGATCAGCAGCACTGGCTCGATTACCATCTCGAACTCTGGCGTAACAGTGTCGGGCGGGCAGTACAACAACGCGCAATCGGTAGTACCAGACAATGTTTTTGCCACCAACGGCTGTGCAGTCGGCAATTACTCCTGCCTGTCGGGGAATGGAGTGTTTATCCCGAACGGCTACAATGGCTACTATCCGGGGTACCCGGGGTATCCGCGTGTCTACGGCGCACCGAACGGTTACGCATATAATGGTACGTACAATCCTGCTGCGTTCTATGTGCCGGACTCGGTCTTTACAAACAACGGATGCACCGCAGGCAACTATTCCTGCTTGATCGGTAACGGTGGCGGCGGTAACCTCCCTGCATCATTCTTCATGGCAGTCGGGTGTGCATACGGCAACTATTCCTGCGCGACGAGCGACACCGTTTTCACCGACCGGGGTTGCACGGTCGGCAATTACCAGTGTGTCTTCGACAAAACCGGCGTAACGCCGTAAACAGCATCACATCGCTTCGCACAGAGAGAAGGTTGGTCGGGAGATATTCCCGATCAACCTCTTTGTTCTGTCGTCCGACGTCCTATCGCAGTGCAGAGCCGCCGTCTACGGTAAGCATCGAACCGGTAATCATGGCGGCATCATCCGACACGACGAACAGAAATGCTTTGGCGATGTCGTCGGCAGTCTGCAAGCGTCCGAGCGGCGTACTGCGCACGCGCCGTGCATAATTCTCCGGGTTATTGATGCTCGTGGAGGGGTCGTTCGGGCTATATGTGGTATCATCGCGGATGAACGGCGTGTCCACATGACCGGGCGAGACGAGCACACAGCGAATATTTTCGCCCGCGTAGGACGACGCCGCAGCGCGTGTGAGACCGACCAGACCCATCTTCGCCGCGCCGTATGCGGGGCTGCCCGCGCCGGGGCTGATCGAGGCGAGCGAACCGAGATTGACGATTACGCCACCACCCGCCTTTCGCAGCGACGGCACCGCCGCCTTGATGCCGAGGAACGACCCCGTGAGTGTGGTACCGATGATCGTCTCCCACATCTCCGGGGTCTGTTCATCGAAACTGACGCGATAATTTGCCCCGGCATTGTTGCAGAGGATCGAAACTGGGCCGAATGCCTGCTCAGTCGCCGCGATTGCCGCCACCCATTGCGCCACATCTTGCACATCGAGCATGACCGCCTGCGGCAACAATCTCCTCCGCGATCACTGCCGCTTTTTCTGGGAACAGGTCGGCAACACAGATCGCCGCGCCCTCCTTGGCGAACAGCCGCGCCTGTGCTCCGCCCATAGCCCCGCCGCCGCCAGTAATGAGCGCGACCTTACCCGCTAGTTTCATGTGTCGCCTCCTGCCACCGTCACTCTTTCATTGTCGTGAGGAAATACGTGCAGGGTCCGTGTCCCCCGAATAGTTCGCACCTCACGCAGGTTTGACGTGCGCCAGCGGGACGGCATGCTCGCGCGGCGGGTCGTCCTCATACGGGCCAAAGACGACGCCACATTGCAGCAGGATATTCGCATAGGGCGTAAGGTCTGCGGTGCGGACAGCGGCACGGGCGCGGCGGGATTCCTGCTTGAAGGCGATATGCGTCATCGTTCGTACCGCGACGCCTTCTGCGGCGAGGAAGGCGAGAAGTTCCGCATTAAATTTCGGCGCAAACTCCGCTTGTTCTTCCGCGATAATCGCGGCTTCCACCGCCAACTCGGAGAAGATCGCTCGCAGTGTCTGCATCATCGTCGGGATACCGGCGACGAGTGCCAGATCAATACGCTCCGGTTCGGCAGGTATCGGCAAGCCGCCGTCTGCGACGAGCAGCAGATCAGTGTGACCAAGCCGCGCAATCACTCCCGACAACGGCGCATTGAGCAGTGTCGTCCGCTTCATCGTTCACCTCCTGTATTTACCTTCCGGCACCGGGGCAGCATTGTCGCACGCCTGCCGCGCCGGGAGCAATGCGTGGGCGACGAGAGGGACAGCGTACCTGTGCACATATTGCACGCAGATATCGTGTCACACGATGCCCACGATGCATTTCGAGGACGCAGGGAAGATGCTTGACACTGCCCCGTCGCCCGTGGCACGCTTTTTTGGGAGGGCGCAGCGTGCAACGAAGGGGAAAACGATGGGGACAGCGATAAGCGCGGCACCGGCAGAACTGGTTGCCCGGTCGCGCAGATGGGGCGCGGATCGCACGATCTGCAACTGGGGTGGCGGTAACACGAGCGCGAAGACGACCGAAATTGACTTCCGTGGCATCCCGACGCGCACACTCTGGGTCAAGGCGAGCGGCGCGGACCTCGCGACCTGCACCACCGCAAATTTTGCAGGGTTGCGTCTGGACGATCTCCTGCCATTGATGGAACGGGAGACCCTGCCGGACGATGAGATGGTGACGTACCTTGCGCATTGCGCCTTCGTACCAAACGGCCCACGCCCTTCCATCGAGACACTCCTTCATGCATTTCTCCCCGCCACGCAGGTAGATCACACCCACCCGGACGCGATTATCGCGCTCTGCTGCGCGGACAACGGCGCGGAACACGCCCACCGCATCTGGGGAGAACGGGCGGTGTGGGTGCCATATCAGCGGCCCGGTTTCGCGCTGGCGAAAGCGGTCGCACTGGCGGTTCGCGCCAACCCTGCGGCAGAAATTGTGCTTCTTGCGAAACACGGGTTGGTGACGTGGGGCGAGACAGACGAAGAATGCGCCGCATCCACCGCCCGCACCATCAGCGAGGCGGCGGCATATCTCGCGGCACGCCGCGCCGCCGGTGCTCCTCATACGGTGGTCGCGCCTCCCCTCCCTGCCGACGAGCGGCGGGCATTGCTGGCGGCGGTACTGCCTGCGGTGCGCGGCGCATGTGCGGGGGAACGCCCGGTGATTATTCGGTATGACGACGACGACGATGTGTTGGATTTCGTCGGGCGGGAGACGATGCCCGCGCTTGCGTCCGTCGGGGCAGCATGTCCCGATCATCTCGTCCACACGAAACGCCTGCCGTTGGTAATCAAGCTGAGCGATGAGGGTAGAGAACTGAGCGCGGATATGCTCCGCACTGTGCTCCTCGACGCGATTACGCAATACAAAGCGGACTATGCAGCATATTACGCCGAACATTGCGCGGGGGAGTTCGCGCAGTTTGCGATGGACAATCCCGCGCCCCGTGTGCTGCTCATCCCCGGTATCGGGATGCTGACAACGGGCGCGGACGCAATGCGGGCAGACCTCGCCGCCGCGCTTTATCACCGGGCAATCGCCGTGATGACAGGGGCGGCGACCATCGGGCAATTCACCTCGCTGACCGCAGCAGAGTCGTTCGCGGTCGAATACTGGCCGCTTGAGCGATACAAACTGTCACTTGCCCCGCCGCCCCGCGACCTCAGCGGCAAAATCGCATTCATCACCGGCGGCGCGGGTGGCATCGGGCGGGCGACTGCGGAACGCCTCGCACAAGACGGGGCGCATATTGTGCTGGCAGACCTCAACGCGACCGGGGCGGCGACGGTTGCGGGGGAACTCGCGGCAAAGTTCGGGGCGGGGCGAGCAATCGGCGTGGGCGGGAATGTCACGCACGAAGCCGATGTGCAGGCAGCATTCGACGCGACTGTGCTCGCGTACGGTGGGGTGGACATCGTCGTCAGCAATGCGGGCATCGCGTCGTCTGCCCCTATCGAGGAGACGACGCTTGCAGACTGGGAGCGCAACATTGGCGTGCTGGCAACAGGCTACTTCCTCGTCTCGCGTGCCGCGTTCGCGGTATGGAAAGCGCAAGGAATGGGTGGGTCGCTGATCTTCGTCGCCTCCAAGAATGCGCTGGCGAGTGGGCGCAACGCGGCAGCATATTCGGCGGCGAAAGCGGCAGAACTACATCTCGCCCGGTGCCTCGCAGACGAAGGCGGCGCGTCCGGTATCCGTGTCAATTCGGTTTGCCCCGATGCGGTATTGCAAGGAAGCACGATCTGGTCGGGGGCGTGGCGGGAGGAACGAGCGCGGGCATACGGCATCGCGCCGGAGCAACTCGAAGACCACTATCGCAACCGGACAGTCCTGAAGGTCAATGTGTTGCCGACAGACATTGCGGAAGCAATCGCGTTCTTCGCGGGACCGAACGCAGCGAAGACCACCGGCGGCGTGCTGACGGTGGACGGCGGCGTCTCCGCAGCCTACGTGCGATAACCTCCGGGAAGCAGGAACCACTGCACACCCTGCGAGAACACGACGAAAACAGAAGGAGAGGCGACCGATGGAACGAGTCTGCTTTCTGCTCCAAGTGCGACCGGAACGGCTGGGAGAGTACCGCGAACGACATCGCGCGGTCTGGCCGGAGATGCTCGCGGCACTGCGCGAAACGGGATGGCACAATTATTCGCTCTTCCTCCGTGAGGACGGGTTGCTCGTCGGCTACTTCGAGACCCCTGACTACACCGCCGCACTCGCGGGCATGGCGAGGCGCGAGATCAATGCACGATGGCAACGCGACATGGCACCATTCTTCACCGACCTCGCCGGACAACGTCCCGACGAAGGCTTCCTGCGATTGGACGAAATCTTTCACCTCGCATAATACCTTTCGGGACAACACCGGAATAAAGACGGCTGCTTCGTTCTTATCTGATATACCGTCCCACTATCCCACCGCGTAGGTCGTGTATGGGACACGGTCGGGCGACGGAGGGACAGCAGCCATGCAATCTCGCACGCAATTCGATGTGGTGATCGTGGGGGCGGGCGCAGCGGGAATCGGCACCGCCATCGTGCTGCGCGAATTGGGCATCGAGCGGTTCGTGCTGCTGGAACGCGACCATATCGGTGCATCGTTCGACCACTGGCCCGCAGAGATGCATTTCATTACCCCATCGTTCCCCAGCAATCCCTTCGGATTGCTCGATCTCAACGCAGTCGCGCTCAATACGTCGCCCGCGTATGGGTTGCGGCGGGAACACCCGACAGGGCAGGAATATGCGGCGTATCTACGGACGATTGCAGAGTATTACCAGTTGCCAATCGAGACGGGGGTCGAAGTACATTCGGTCGCGCCCCGCGATGCGGCGGGCATGTTCCACATCGAAACCTCGGGCGGCACCATCGAGAGCGCGTTCGTTGTCTGGGCAGCGGGAGAGTTTGGCTATCCTTGGCTCAATCCCTTCCCCGGCGCAGCGAATTGCATACACAATACGCGTGTGCGTGCGTGGGCGGAGATGGACGGCGATGCATACACAATCATTGGCGGCTACGAGAGCGGCATAGACGCGGCATACAATCTCGTGATGAACGGTAAGCGCGTCCACGTACTGGATGGCTCGTCGAGTTGGGATTCGACAGACCAAGACCCCAGTATCGCGCTCTCACCGTACACACTGGAGCGGTTATCAGCAGCACGAGCAACGGGGCGGCTGACGCTGACGGGCGATACGCTCGTGACGAGTGTTGCGCCACACGACGGCGGGTATACGATCACCGGCGACGAGGGCGCGGCATGGGAATCTCCTACCGCACCGATTCTTGCGACCGGGTTCGTCGGCAGCCTGCAACTCGTCCACGAATTGTTCGACTGGCACGACGAAGGCTATGCAATGCTGACTGCGGAAGACGAATCCACCCGCACGCCGGGGTTGTTTCTCGTCGGGCCGAGTGTGCGGCACGCCAATGCAATCTTCTGCTTCATCTACAAGTTCCGGCAACGGTTCGCGGTGGTGGCACAGGCGATGAGCGTGCGCCTCGGCGTTGACACCTCTCCGCTGCACTATTACCGGCAGAACACCATGATGCTCGAAGACCTTTCCTGCTGCGACGACGAGTGCGTCTGCTGAGAAGGCCGGAGGAAGACTGATGCCAACAGAACCCGCCCCGACACTCCACGATGACATCGCCAATGAGATCACGCATCCGCGTCCGAGCGTCCGTGCTGCGCTTGCCGCGCTCGGTCTTGCGGCGGGAATGCATGTGGTAGATGTCGGGTGTAGCGGCGGCGCACATCTCGGTCTGTTTGCCGATGCAGTCGCACCGGGTGGCACCGTTACGGGGCTGGATCGGGATGCGGAACGTATCGCCCTCGCTGCTACGATGCACGCGGGGCGCGTCGCAGACGGAACACTGTGCCTACAGACAGGCGATATGCACGCACTCCCGTTCGACGCGCAGACATTCGATGTGGTCTGGTCGTCGCTCGTGCTGCATCACGACGAACGCCCCCGCGATACCCTCGCAGAGTGGGCGCGGGTTTTACGTACTGGCGGGATGGTTGCGGTGCTGGACGGAGATGGTGGCGGGTCGTTTCCCATCGTGCCGTGGTCGCCCGCATTGGAATTAAAACTTCGCGCCGCCGCACTCCGCTTGGACGAAGAGCGATATACCGCGCAACTCGGCTACCACTTTGCGGGCTACGTAGGTCGGCAATTGCCGCGTCTACTACGCGAGACCGGACTCGTGAATGTGCAAATGCACGCCCTCGCAGATGTAGACCGCGCCCCCCTCTGCCCACAGCGCGAGGCATTTCAGCGCAACTGGTTTGTGCATTCGTTCGGGCAACGTCTGCGCCCCTATCTCGCCCCGCGCGACTGGGAAGAGTTTGCTGCGCTGTTCGACCCCGATAGTACTACCTATCTACTGAACCACCCCGATTTCTTTATGTCCCGCACATGGTATCTCGGAATAGGGCGCAGCCCTACCGGGTGACAAATCGCCATAGTAGTGATATACCATCTCAGGAGTGATATTGAGACGGCGTACCAGTGGGGAAAGATAGGAGCGCGGGTAGATATGCGACAGATGACACGGCGATACGTGGTGCGGAGCATGGCAAGCGCGGCAGGAATTGCGCTGCTTACAGCGTGCGGCGCGGGCAGCAACACGAAAACGAGTACAGGCAAGGCTCCGGACGCGACCGTTGCAACAACCGCGAGTACGAACGTCCCGTCCGGCACGCTCGCGGCGGGCGCGAAACTGACCGTTGCCGCGACGACGACGCAGATACAGGACTGGATACAGAATATCGGCGGTGACCGCGTGACACTGCTCGGCATCCTCAAACCGAATGTTGACCCGCACGATTATGAGCCGTCGGTCGAGGACGCGAACAATGTGAGCAAGGCGAATATCGTCTTCCTCCATGGCATCGGGTTGGACAATTTCATGACCAAAACGATCAAGAATGCGAACAGCAAAACCCCCGTTGTTGCGGTGACGGAGGGACTGACACCATTCAAGGGAGACGAAGCGGAGCCACTGGGCGACCCGCATGTATGGTTCGATCCGTCACTTGTCAAGCAAATGGTTCGGACAATTGCGGGGGCAATGGGCAAAGTAGACAGCGCAAACGCCGACTTTTACCAGACTAATGCCCAGAAATACGGCACGCAACTCGACCAGATGGACAACCAAATCGCCGGAATCATCACGCAGGTGCCGAAAGACCGGCGCAAACTGGTGACGAACCACGATGCCTTCCGGTATTTTGCCGCACGGTACGACATGACGATTGTCGGCGCGGTCATTCCGAGTTTGTCCGACACCGCCGAACCCTCCGCAAAGCAAATCAACGACTTGATTGCGACGATCAAGCGAGAACAGGTACAAGCAATTTTCGCGGAGTCCTCCGCAAACCCGAAGGTTGCAGAACAAGTAGCGAAAGAGACCGGCATTCAAATTGTCGACAATTTGTACGGTGATAGTCTCGGCGCACCGGGGAGCGGGGCGGAGACATACATTGGTATGATGCTGTTCGATGCGAAACGCATTGCGGACGCGCTGAAGTGACCGACGTGCCGAGTCCGCTTGTCGGTGTCCCTCCTCTCGATGTGCGCCATCTCACGGTGGCGTATCACGGGGTCATCGCCCTCGACGATGTGAGCGTGGCGATCCCACCGCACGCCGTCACGGGCATTGTCGGGCCAAACGGTGCGGGGAAAACCACTTTTCTCCACGCCGTTATGGGGTTGTTGCCGTATCAAGGCGGTGAAATTGCGGTGTGGGGCGATACCGTCGGGCAGGCGCGGCGACGCATCGCCTATGTGCCGCAACGCGAGGTAGTGGACTGGGCCTTTCCGATTACCGTTGAAGAAGTGGTGATGATGGGGCGATATACACCGCAGCGTATCGCCCGCAAACCCAACGCGGCAGACCGCGACGCAGCACGCAGCGCACTCGCGCAGGTCGGCATGGAGGCATTCGCGAGGCGGCAGATCGGTACATTATCCGGCGGGCAGCAGCAGCGTGTCTTCATCGCCCGTGCGCTAGCGCAGCAGGCGGCATTGCTTATTCTCGATGAACCTTTCACGGGCATTGACGCCGCTTCACAGGAGACGATTTTCCACCTGCTGACGGATTTACGCACCGAGGGGCGCACGGTACTGCTCAGTACGCACGATCTCTCAAGTATCCGTACGCACTGCGATTATGTACTCTGCCTCAACCGGCGCGTGATCGCGTTCGGTCCCGCTGCGACGACTTTTCGGATTGAAGTATTGGAACGGACATACGGTGGGCGGCTCTTTCACCTGCATGGCGACGAAGGGATGATTCTGTCATGATCGCGTTCGCGTCGCTGTGGGGCGACTATGCGTCGGTGCTCGGCAGGGAGTTTTTCCAGCACGCGGTGATTGCGAGTGTGTTGATTGGCGCATTGTGCGGGGTGGTTGGCACCTTCGTGGTCTTGAAAGGCTATGCATTCATCGGTGATGCGCTGGCGCACGCCAGTTTTCCGGGTGTCGCAGTGGCGTATATACTCGGCACGAATATTCTTGGCGGCGCACTCGTGGCAGGGCTGGTGACATCGGGCATGATCGGGTGGGTATCGCGCAACCGCCGTATCAACAACGATACTGCGATCGGCGTGCTGTTCGCGGGGATGTTCGCACTCGGCGTGATGATCATTAGTCGCTTACAGTCGTATCGCAAGGACCTATCGTCGCTGCTGTTCGGCAATATCCTCGGCGTGTCGCAGGCAGACCTCATCACCATTGCTGTTATCGGGGCAATAGTAATCGCGTGTGTAGTCATCTTCTATCACGAATTGCTGCTCAATGCCTTCGACCCGACGTATGCCGCCGCGCTCGGCTACCGGACATGGGCGATGGATTTTTTGTTACTCACGCTATTGACGCTCACAATCGTCGTCGGGTTGCAGGCGGTCGGCAATGTGCTCGTAGTGGCGATGATTGTCACACCGAGCGCGGCGGCGCGACTTCTCACCGACCGCGTCCCGACAATGATGATGCTCGGCGCACTGATCGGCGCGGCGAGCGGGGTGATCGGGTTGTTCGCATCGTACCCTGCCGAACTCGCTCCGGGCGCGACGATTGTGATCGTCGCCACGCTCTTTTTCTTTCTCGTGTTGCTCTTTTCGCCGCGACAGGGGTATATACCGGCGTGGCTCGCGCATCGCCGTCGCGACGGAAGCAGGAATGCTGTACCGAGTATATCTTCCTCGCTGACGGAGCAGCCACATACTGATACACTTTCATAATATGCATGAATGGATACTGGGAGAGGTCGTACCTATGAGCGTCACACTCGCAGAGACCGCGCCGAATCGCACGACGATTATTGATCTGCTGCGGCAACAAGGGTATCGGATTACGCAGCCGCGCATTGCGATTGTGGACGCGGTGCTGGCACAACCGCGCGGGTTCACCGCCGACGGGCTGTACGACGAGTTGAAAAATGTTGCGGGGATCGGACGTGCGACGGTCTTTCGCACACTTGACACACTCGTGCAGCTCGGCTACTTACGGCGGCTGCATGGCGAGACGAGTTGCCACGAGTACATTTGTGCCACACCGGGCCACCATCACCACCTTGTCTGCACGGGATGTCGCCGTGTAGTAGAGTTCGATGGCTGCACGGTGGACGAGATGGCACGCGAGATCGCTGCACGCACCGATTTTCGGATTCTGACGCATCAACTGGAACTGTTCGGGCTTTGCCCGGAGTGCCAGCGGGTACAAAATACCTGATCGCCTCACGAGTAGATATGAGAGAGGGGAGCATATGCCGCTCCCCTCTCTCATATCGGAAACGTACTATCGTGGCGCGGGCGCGACGGTACAGGCGGCGAGGTGGGTCCGCATCGCGTTGCCATCGAGATGCGTGCCGATGAAGACAAGGCGGCTTTCGCGTTCCTCGTCGGCATTCCAGCGGCGTTGCGCCTCTACCACGACCCGTGCGCCGACTTGATGGAAGACGCAACGCATCTCGTTTTCGTCGAGCCACAGGACGCCTTTGCCTCGAAACACATTGGCGGGAAGCGTTGTCCAGAACTCTTGCAACTTCTCCATGTCGAACGGCGCACGCGTCGTGAACGAGATCGTGCTGATATCTTCGGCATCCAAATGGCCGTGATCGTGATCGTCGTCGTGGTGATGGGCGTGGTCATGTGCTGCTTCCTCGGTGAGCCAGTTTTCCGCACCTGCGGTGAAGCGGTCGTCTACTTTGAATGCCCCCACATCGAGCAGCAGGCGCAGATCAATCGCGCCGTTCGCACTGTGCAAGATGGGGGCATAAGGGTTGAGTTCACGGATCGCGCTTTCGACGTGCGCCCGTTGCTCCGGTGAGACGAGATCGGTCTTGGTAAGCACGATCATATTGGCGTATTCGAGCTGTTCGCGCACCATCATGCTCGATGCGAGATGGTAAAAAAACTGGTCGGCGTCCGCCAATGTGACGATGCCATCCAGCCGCACCATCTGTTGTAAGCCGGGAATGAAGAAAGTCTGGGCGATTGGCAACGGGTCGGCGATGCCGGTCGTCTCAATGATAAGGTATTCCGGCGGGTTATCACGCTGCAAGATGCGGGCAAGCCCTGCGAGCAAGTCGCCACGGATCGTACAGCAGATACACCCGGCGGTCAGTTCGAGCATATCATCGGGGGCAGTCTGCTCGATCAGCCCGCCGTCTATGCCGACATCGCCGAGTTCGTTGACGATGATCGCGATACGCAACCCGTTGTTCGCAGCGAGAATCTTATTGAGCAGCGTCGTCTTACCGCTGCCGAGAAATCCGGTCAGGATCGTCGCGGGAACGCGGCGGTCATTGACTCCCAGTGTATTCGTCGCATGTGTCGTCTCAGTCATCGTAACCTCCTGCACCGGGCAACACCGCACATTGATGATACAGTATATCATTGAAAGAGTAGACCCGTTGCGGGGGTGATCCTCCCATATGCACACGGAACACGCTGCACGCACGATGATTCCCTACTCGACGTGCCGGAGAGTTGACAGAATGAGGAGGCGCGGTATCCTGCTTCTGGCGGCGGGGGATGGCTTCCGGCGCGGTCAAGGAGGGCAGAGCGTATGGCGCAGGGCGTGGCGACGGCACAGGTTCCGGTGTATTCGAGCGACAAGAGCGGCGGGCTTCCGCAACGGTTACGCGATATTTGGACACACCGCGAGCTGATTACGGAGATTACCGCCCGGAACCTGAAAGTGCGCTATCGCCGCTCGTTCTTCGGGTTTTTGTGGGCGGTGGTGAACCCGTTGCTGAACGCGCTCGTTTTTGCACTGGTCTTTCAGGTGCTGCTGCGCTCCAACATCGAACGCTTCGTGCTGTTCATCAATGTCGCGCTGGTAGTGTGGGCGGTCTTCTCGGCATCGGTGCTGGAATCCATGTCTATCGTCACCGGCTCATCGCATCTAGTAAACCGTGTCCGGTTCCCGCACGAGGTGTTACCGATCTCGACGGTGCTGACGAACACGATCAACCTGCTCTTTGCCATGCCGAGCATCTTTGTCGTGATGTTCCTCACGCACACACCGTTGCGCCCGCAAGTGATCTACTTTCCGGTAATTCTCGTCGCGTTGTTCTGCTTCTCGCTCGGCATCTCGTTTATGGCGGCAGCGAGCAATGTGTTCTTTCAAGATACGCGCAACTTCCTCGACATTGTGATTCAACTCTGGTTCTTCCTGACGCCGATCATCTACCGCATGAACGATGTCTTCCCCGATGCAGCGCGGGTGATCTACATCGTCAACCCGATGGCGTCCATCATTGAATCGTTCCGCCTCATCTTCTACTACAATGGCGGGTGGCCCGCGCCGGATTTCGTCGCCCGCACGCTTGTCTCAAGTATGTTGACGCTCGTGGTCGGGTGGGTCATCTTCGCCAAGGCATCGCCCAAATTTGTGGACGTGATGTAA
>JBBRMX010000081.1:0-12665 GCA_038230615.1 Thermomicrobiales bacterium
ACGCGGGCTGTCTGGGGTATGTCGGGTTCGACGGCAATATGGATTTCGCCCTCGCGCTGCGAACGATGCCCGTGAAGGACGGCATCGCCTATCCGCAAGCGGGCGCGGGCATTGTTGCGGACAGCAACCCGACCGCCGAGTACCACGAGTGTTACCAGAAAATGGGCGCACTCTTGCGGGCAATCGAGACGGCGGAAGCGATAGAGAACGAGTAGGGAGTAACAAGTAACAAGATAAAAGTAACGAGGAAATACGCGTCCCCTCTTGTTACTTTCAACTCGTTACTCCACGACGACAGGAGTGTCCCCATGATAGTGTTGATAGATAACTACGATTCGTTCACGTACAACTTGTACCAGTATCTCTGCGAACTAGGGGCGGAGGTGCGCGTCATCCGCAATGATGCGCTGAGCGTAGAGGAAATCCTCGCCCTGCGCCCGGAGCGCGTCGTGATCTCGCCGGGGCCATGCACACCGGACGAAGCAGGAATATGCGTGCCGCTCGTGCGGGCATTGGCAGGCAAGGTGCCGCTTTTGGGTGTGTGTCTGGGGCATCAGGCAATCGGGGCAGCATTCGGCGGCGATGTCGTCCGTGCGCCCGGTGTGATGCATGGCAAGATCAGCAGTGTGCATCATACCGGGCAAGGGGTCTTTCGCGGGTTGCCATCGCCGTTCACCGCGATCCGGTACCACTCGCTGGTGGTCGAGCGGTCCACACTCCCTGCAGAATTGGAGATTACCGCCGAGACCGCTGACGGGCTGGTGATGGGCTTCCGACACCGTACATTCCCCGATCTGGAGGGGGTGCAGTTCCACCCGGAAAGCATCCTCACCGAGCACGGGCATCAATTGCTGGCGAACTTTCTCGGTGTCGAGACGCCCGCCGGGAAACGCGGTGCGTTGGCTGCCCTTCCGCCGGTGAAACCGACTCGCGCCGCCACGGGACCGACGATCAAGACGGCGATTGCCCGCGTCGTCGAGGGGCATATTCTCACGCAGGACGAAGCGGCGACCGCGATGGACGAGATCATGGTGGGCGAAGCGACCGAGAGCCAAATCGGGGCATTCGTCACCGCTCTGCGGATGCGCGGCGAGACAGAGCGGGAAATTGCGGGGTTCGCGCAGACGATGCGCCGCCATGCCCGCCGCGTCGTGCTCGACCCCACCGTGCGGGCGGTAGACACCTGCGGCACGGGCGGCGACGGCAGCGGCACCTTCAATATCAGCACCACGGCGGCGTTCGTCGTCGCGGGAGCGGGGGTGCCGGTGGCGAAACACGGCAACCGTGCGATGACCTCCCGATGCGGCAGCGCGGATGTGCTGGAAGGGTTGGGCGTCTATGTGGAGCGCACGCCGACCGAAGTTGCGGAGTGCGTGCGAGAAACAGGGTTTGGCTTCATGTTCGCACCCGCATTCCATCCGGCGATGCGCTACGCGGGACCGGTGCGACGGGACATCGGCATTCGTTCCGTCTTCAATCTGCTCGGCCCACTGACGAACCCGGCGGGTGCGCCGTATCAGGTGCTCGGCGTCGGCGATGCACTTTTGGCGGCGAAACTGGCGCGGGTGCTCGATCTGCTCGGCACAGAACACGCGCTCGTCGTTCATGGGCATGAGGGGTTAGACGAAATCAGTATCAGCGGCACGACAACGGTATACGAAGTACGGCAGGGCGAGGAGATCATCACCTACGAGATCGCACCGGAGCAATTTGGGCTTGCGCGCGCCCTGCCGCACGCCATCGAGGGCGGCAGCGTGGAGGAAAATGTCGATATCACCCGCCGCATTCTGGCAGGAGAACAGGGCGCGTACCGCGACATCGTGCTGCTCAATGCAGCGGCAGCACTCGTCGCGGCGGACGCGGCGGTAAATTTCGCAGAGGGCATTAGCCGTGCCGCTGCAAGCATTGACAGCGGTGCGGCACGGGCGGCACTCGACCGCTTCGTATCGCGCACGCACATGATGGAAGACCGGGCGCGGCGGGGCGAACTCGTCGTCGCATAATGCGTCAGTTTGGACGCGAAAGGAGCACACGCGATGGTAACCGCACATGTAGCGACCGCACCGACAACGAGCGGCGGCACGAAACCGCGCGTCTTTAGCGGCATCCAGCCGAGCGGTGCATTGCACATCGGCAATTATCTGGGGGCAATCAAGCGGTGGGTGGAGACGCAAGACCGCACCGACAATATCTTCTGTATCGTAGACCTCCACGCGATCACGGTGCAGCAAGACCCGAAAACCTTGCACGCGGCAACACGCGAACTCGCGGCGGTCTATCTCGCGGCGGGTCTGAAGGCCGAGGAATGCATCCTATTCGCGCAGAGCGATGTGACGGCGCACGCGGAACTGGGGTGGATGCTCAGTTGCGTGACGCCACTCGGCTGGATGGAGCGGATGACGCAATACAAGGATAAAGCAGGTGAACAGCGGGAGCGGTCATCACTGGGTTTGCTGGCGTATCCCGCACTAATGGCGGCGGACATCCTGCTCTACCACGCGAAGGGCGTGCCAGTAGGCGAAGATCAAAAGCAGCATGTGGAATTGACCCGTGACATCGCGGAGCGGTTCAACCGCCTCTACGCAGAGACGTTTACGGTGCCGGAAGCATGGATTGGCGATGCGGCAGCACGGGTGATGGGGCTGGATGAACCGACGAAGAAGATGAGCAAGAGCGCGACGGGCAAAAACCACGCCGTCTTCCTGACCGATTCGCCCGACGCGATCCGCGACAAAGTGAAGCGGGCAACGACAGACAGCATCGGCACGATTGTCTTCGACAAGAACCGCCCCGGCATCTTCAACTTGCTCACGATCTATCAGGCATTCACGGGGGAATCGCCGGAGGTCATCGAGGCGCGGTACGCGGGGCAGGGCTACGGCACATTCAAGAAAGACCTCGCGGAGGTTATCGTCGAGGGGTTGCGCCCGTTGCAGGCGGAATACACACGTATCACCGCAGACCCGCAGTACATCGAGACGGTATTGCGCGACGGCGCAGACCGCGCCCGCCCCATTGCCCACGCGACACTCGCCGCCGCGAAAACCGCGATGGGGCTTGGATAATCGGGGTGTTGCCATTGCATAGACGCGCAGACAGCGGTACACTGTTTTGCTGGCAGAAAAGGCTTCTGTCGGCACACGAAGGGGTGATCGCATGGCAACGAAAGCACCCAGAGGTAGCAAGAGCGCGGCTTCGGGGCTTGTCCCTGCGGGGGCACTGGACCGAATCGCGGCGGAGATGGCAACACGTCGCCGCCCGATGAATCTCGCGGAGCTGCTGGAACTGATCGGACAGTAAACGGGCAGCGATAGGCAGCGGGCAGCGGGTGAGACACCTCGCCTGCCCGCTGCCCGTTCCCTGTTTCTCTAGGAGGCATGAATGACACAGACGGTGACGACGCCTGCATTCGCGGGGACTGCGGACGAGCAGCAGCTCGCGCACGAATTGCTCCGCGCATTGCAGTTTCAGGGGCAACTGTTCGCCTCCGGCACGCCGGTGCGCCAGCCAATGGCCGCGCTCGCCGAGTATGCGACCGCGCGTAAACTTGTGACGGGCGATGCCGCGTCGCAAGTCGAGGCGGCGGTGCGGGCAAACCCGGCGGTATTTGCGCTGGAAACCGCGAATGAGCAGGTTATCGTTGTCACCACGCGGGAGGGCATTTCGCCGCTCTACCACGGCGAAGACTTGACTCACACATTTCGTACACGGCTGACGGAACCGACGGCATCCGTCGCTCCCGCAGTTGCGGCACAGGTGCGCCCCGCGCCGCCCAATATTCACGACAACTGGTACAACGAGATCATCGTGCCGGACGACGCGACCGACGACGACGAACCCGACACCCCGTCAGCGATGGAAGAACTCGCGGCGGCGTATCAGGCGGCAGTCGTCGAAATGCCGCTCGATACTGCGGTCTCACCTGCGGAAGCGGTCGCGGAGGCAGACGCAGAACTTGCGGAAGTCGAAGCCGCCGCGTTGGACGTCTCTACTCCTGCCGGGGCATTGGAACGTGCAATTAGCGAAGACGGGCGATTCGTCACATTCGGGCCGGACTATTACCTACGCGAACAACTCGAATCGTACGGGCGCAACGATACGCGCCGTATCCGCGAATACTTACAGGAGCGCAATGAGCCGCTTTCGGACGCCGACATTCTCGAAGATGTCTACGGCAAGCGGCGGTCGGACAGCGATTTCGCAGCAACGTGTTTCTCTCTTGATGTCCATCTCGCGGGAGAAAATGACTTCGAGTTTGTCGGCACCGCGGAGCGGCGGCTCTGGTCGGTTGTTGGGCTTCCAACGGTTGGAACCGACCGCCGCAAACCGAACGACATCGGGCAGGATTACCGCACGCTGGTAGACTACCCGACGATGCTCGACACTGATGCGCCGGACGATGAATATGTCGAGCATCTGCTGACCTATTACGAGTACGAATACGGCGTGTTGCCGCTCGATGGCGATCTCGCACGCTTCTTCCCCCTGCCGTACGCACGCGGGCAGCGCAGCGCAATCGTGACCTTCGAGGCACCGCAGCATTACCTCACATTCAATGTAGAGATTCGCTTCCCCACCGGCAACCGGGGCGGGTTCCTTACCGGATTCAGCACCTTCTTTCACGAGAACCTCGTGCCGGGTGCATTCTTCACCATCGAGCGCGGTGACACGCCGGGGACGTATCGCATTCAGTATTTGCAGGTGAGCGCACAGGAACGCAAACTTCTGGTGCTCGATGAGAAGAAGGGACGCTTCACCTTCAAACCCGTTACGTTCTACTGCGCGACGAGCGATGCATCGCTGCTGAGCGAACAGCGGTTGCCGCGCCTCGCACAGATGAAGCCGCTGGATGCGCGAGACCGGCGCAGCACCACGAAGATCGTTTCCACAGCGTTCGAGCGTGGCGGCGAAAATGCCGACGGGCGACTGATCGCGGAATACGACGATCTCTTTGCCCTCTCGAATATCGAACGCCCGACTTCGCCCGAAGCTCTCCGCGCCGTTATCACCGCGAATGTGGATGGGTTCACGGAAGAAGATGGGTTGTACTACTACACCCCCACGACATAAAAGACGTAGCGCGTACTGAGTAACGAGTAACGAGCGGGGAAACCCAAACTCGTTACTCGTTCTCGTTACTCATTACTCGTCGCTTGTTACTCGCGCGAAAACAGGGGACACACTAATGGTAGATAAATTGCACGATGAGGAGCGCGACGCCCGGATTGATGCCGATCTCGCGTTCATGGAACAACTGGACGCACAGGAAGCGGGCGAAACCCCGGACGATCTCGATCTGCCGTCCATCGCGGTTGCGGACTTGCAGCGAGAAATTGCGGAAGCACGACGCGCCGAAGCCGAAGCCGCAGGGCAAGGTGATCTCGCATCGCGTCTGAACGACGCCAATCTCGCCCTCGGTTCGCTTGATTTCCTCTCTGGTCTGACGCGGCGACAAGTTGCGGAGGTGCGTCGTGTCTGGCCAACGCTGGCACATGCCCGACGATTGCGGCTCGTGCGGGCGATGGACGAACTCGCCGAAATTACACTGGAACTCGATTTCTCCCGCGTGCTGCATGTAGCGGCACGAGACGACGCAGACGATGTGCGGGCAGCGGCAATTGATGCATCGTGGGAAAATGCGTCGCTTGATTACCTCGCGACATTGCTCGATCTGATGGCGCACGACGATGCACCGACCGTGCGCCGTGCGGCGGTGGACGGGCTGGGCATTTTCGCAAATACCGCCGCCGTACGCGACTTGCCGGGGCAACTCAATACACAGATTTACGAGACACTGCTCGCTGCCGCGCAAAGTGACACTGAAACGGTGGAGGTGCGCCGCCGTGCCGTTGCCGCGCTCGGCGTCTTCGCCACCGACGATGTGCACGCGCTCGTGGAGGAGACCTACGACCGGGGCGACATCGATGATCGCCTGAGCGCGATTGCCGCAATGGGGCGCACCTGCGATGCTCGCTGGCTGGCAACGCTGACGGACGAAACCGAGTCCGAAGAACCCGATGTGCGACTGGAAGCGACCCGTGCGCTCGGCGAATTGGGCGAGGCAGAAGCGGTGCAGGATGTCGTCGGGCGGCTCGATGATGAAGTGCGGGCGGTGCGGCTTGCGGCGGTAGTGTCACTGGGGCAGATCGGTTCTCGCGCTGCCGCCAGCGCACTACGCGAACATCGCGCTGATGCCGACGACGAGGAATGGACCGATGCGATTGACGCCGCCTTGGTCGAGGCAACATTCGCCGACGGAACATTCCCTGTTCTCTAATTACAGATGAGAAAACGGTGCTGCTCCATACAGGGCGCGGCACCGCTTTCTTCTCTTATCTTCCCTACCGTGCGCCGTCTTGTGCTAGCCAAGCACTTCGGTAATCGCGTCGCCGATGGCGCGAACCATCTCGTCTACTTCGTCTGCCGTGATCGTGAGCGGGGGGGACATGGCGATGCCGACATCACTGCACCGGACGATCAGCCCGCGATTCCGCGTCGCTTTCTGCAACTTCGGGCCGAGATCGTACGACGGGTCGTACTTGCCTTTCGTCGCTTTGTCCGTCACCATCTCCACCAGTGCCATCAATCCCTTGCCACGCACATTGCCGACATGGGGATGCGCCCGCAGTTCGCGCAACCCGGCAAGCAACTGATCGCCGCGCTCAGCAGCATTCGCGGGCAAGTTTTCGTTCTCGATCAGTCCAATATTTACCAGCGCGACCGCACAAGCGACGGGATGGCCGGAGTAGGTGAAGCCGTGCATGAACATCTGGTCGGGCGCGACCATCGCGGCGTGGATCGTGTCCGAAACGCCTACTGCGCCGAGCGGCACGTACCCGGAGGTAATGCCCTTTGCGACACTGACGATGTCCGGCTCCATCCCATATTGCTGCACACCGAACATCGTACCGGTGCGTCCGAAGCCAGTGATGACTTCGTCTGCGATGAGCAAGATATTGTGCCGCCGCAAGATGGGCTGGATCGCTGCCCAGTATCCCTGCGGTGGTACAACGACGCCGCCCGCGCCCTGCACCGGTTCCCCGATCATCGCGGCAATCGTATCCGCGCCTTCCTGCATGATCGTCGCTTCGAGTTCCTCTGCCAGCGTCGCGACGAATGCATCTTCGGTCATCCCCTCCGCCATATTACGGTAATCGTATGGCGCGGAGACATGCGAAAAACCGGGCGAGCGCGGCCCGAAATGCTGCCAGTAGGCGGGCATTCCCGTTGCGGCGAGTGCGCCCATAGCGATACCGTGATACCCCATCTGGCGGCTGATGATTTTGGTTTTCTCTGGCTTGCCCGTGATAGACCAATAGTAGCGGGCGATCTTAAAGGCGGTCTCGTTCGATTCCGCACCGCCGCTCGTAAACTGCCAGTGATTGAGCGGGCCGGGGTAGATTTCGCTCATCTTCGTGGCAAGTTCAATCGGCGGCGGGGTGGCAAGCCCGAAAAATGTGGGTTGGAATGCCAGCCGTGCCATTTGATCGCGTGCGGCGTCTGCAAGCACCTCGCGCCCATGCCCAACATTGACATTCCACAGCCCCGCGAAGCCGTCAATATACTTCCTGCCATCGCTATCCCACAGATGCACCCCCTCACCGCGCACGAACACGAGCGGCCCGCTCGTTGCGTGGCGATGAAGGTTCGTGACCGGGTGAAGCAGATGGGCAATATCCTGTTCAATCAGCGCGGTTGTGTTCCAAGTCTCGATCATTCGTGGTGCCTCCTATCGCAGTGTACCGAGTGTGGCAGCAAGTGTAGCAGAGGCAGGCGAAAAGCGGCAAAAGTATACCCGCTGCTTTCCCGATAACGAGCGCAGCGGGCGTGTCACGTCTTGTGCTATCGGCGTGCGTAGATCGCTGCACCGTCATTGTGGAAGATAAGCGTGTAGCGGGAGTCGGTCAGCAAATAGTCCGCGAGAAGGCAACAGCGAGTGTCGCTTTCGTGATCGGCGCGAACAAAGACATACTCGAATGTCGCGCCCGTGCCGATACTCCAACGGTCGAGGCAGTAGCCGTCGCTCCACGCACACGATACTCCGAAGTTGTAGCGAAAGATGCGTCCGAGGAAGCCTTTGTTCGGCGTCCACTCGTACCCCTGTGGCGTGTTCACACTGATGCGCCCGGAGAGTGCCGGGAACCACTCGACGATGCGGTCGGTCGGCCACGCATTTCCACCGCTTGCGACGAAGAAGGTGCTGCCAACTGGCGTGTTCTCTCCTGCCCATATCATCGCGGCGCGTTCATCCGGCGAGAGGCTCACGAGGGACGGCAGATCGCCCGATACATCGTGGCGCGGGGTCAGCGCACCGAGTACGGCATAGCCGAGCATCGCCCCAACCACAAGAATGACGGGCCATTCGCGGGCGACGAGCCGCCACGATGCTTTTGTCCCGGACGGCCTCCACGCACCCCGCTCCCCCCCTCGGTCCGCGGCCACCGCGCGATATGTCGCGCCTGTATCTGTCGCGTTGTTCGGTATAGACGATGTAGTCGCGGAGAGTGTCTGCCGTAACGAGGGCGTCATCGTCTCATGCCATTCGAGTGACGAACTTGCGAATGCTCGTGTAAGCGCAGGAAGGATTACATCGGCGAGTGCGATGCCCGCCAGCAATGCGATGGGTGCAGTGGTATAGGTTGCGGCGGCACGGTTGTCGAGCACCACCGCCGCAAGCCACCAGATCGGCAGCACGGGTAGGACGACATTGCGACGGTTCGTTGCCGCAAGCGCGGAAACCGTCGTTGTGAGTACACCGAGCAGGGCAATGGAGCCGATGAGCCAGAAGTACGGCTCGTTGGTAGCGATCCCGAAGACTTTGAGGGCGTTCCAAATTTCGGTACGTTCGGCTTTCCCAGTAAAAACCGATACATCGGTGCCGCTCGCTGCAAGAAACGGCGCGAGACCATGATACGCGATGACAGTTCCCCACCACGGCGCGGAAAGCACAAGTGTCCCCACCGCAAGCAACGCGGAATGCATCACGCCGCGCCAATGCCGCCCGTAACATAGGAAGAAAACTGCGATACTGATCGCCAGCCATTTGCCCGTTTCGAGATGGCTCATGAATGTGAGTGCAGAAAACAACGCAGCAAGCGGCACTAGTCGCAATTCACGCCGTGTATACAGCAAGTATACTTGTCGAATCGCCAGCAACGCGAAGAGATAGCCGAACGAGCGCGTCAGCCCGCCTCCCATCAGCAGCCAGACGAATGAACGCGGAATCAGCGCAAATGCAACAGTCGCGGCAATAATTGCAACCCGCGACGCGAGCATCTCGCGTGCAAGTGCGAAAAGCGCGACAACTACGGCGGTCGTCACGAACAGCGTGAGAAGACGAAACACATCCAGCAACGGGATACGCGTGATGTCGTTAAGCAGACCTGCAACATAGAAGCCGAATGGCGAATAGGCAAAAGGAATCCCCGCGCCATTGTAGGTCGTCGTCACAGGGAGAAGATAATGGGAACGTTGCAAATCGCGGGTCATTACAAGGAACAGCCCGCCGTCGTTCAGTGGGAAATCGGTAGCGAATGTCCGGTAGGCGCGTACGAAAAAGCCGAGCGCGGCTGTTACGAATGCAGCGACGACGAACGGTCGAGGAGCATCGTGCCACCACAACCACCGGGGAGTGTGAACATCTATCGTGCGACGCGGCGTCTCAATTGCCTTCGTCGTGCGGGGCGCGTCAAGCATAGAGACACGCCACCGAGGAAGCGTTGTGCGGCAATGCGTCCCTCGTTTTCCTATCAATAAGTCCGATATCCGGTGATATATCTGCCGCACCGCAGCACATCACATGCCCATAATACACGATTGCCGTATCCCCTTGCAGGGGAAGCCGCAATGTATGCGACCGGAACCTTGTATCTCACACTATCAAGCCTATAGCATGACTATTGCCACGATAGCGAAACTCACGCGTATGTCGCGGCAGTAAGAGGGACGGTGACACGATGCGTCCCGCCCTTTTCGCTCTGGGCGGTAACGGTGAGGGCATCGGTGCCGTCCGGCACGCGCACGAGCCACTCGACAAGCCGCTCGTTATCTACCCGTGCGCCCGGCCCAAACGCGAACATTGTGCCAGTTGTCACCGACCGCCCGTCAAGGCTGGCAATCTCGATGGTGGCTTTATTCATCAGCACCACGCCACCCGCGACGGTCACTTTGATCGGGCGTACGATGCCGTTACGAACTGCTCGCTCAGAGAGTTGAGTACCGAGCCAGCCGTCATTTTCGATCAGTGCGCGGACGATATAGAGTCCGTTGCCGAGCGATTCCGCCTCAGTTTGCCCGACGCGCACGAGTGGCGTGAGCGCGGCGTAGTGCAACGTGAACGGCGTATATTTTTCCTGCTCCTCGTGGAGAAACTCCGGCGGGGCATTCTGGCGCACACGCTTCGCCCACCAGCCGCCGATTTCCACCGCGCCGAGTTGCGGGTGCGCGAAGGTCTGCCAGCCAATGAACCCGTCGCCGCCGAGATGTTCATCGTTCCATGTGAGCAATGCGATTCCTTCATCTTCTGAAGGGTCGTGTAGCAATTTTTGCTTGATGTCCGGGAACGTCACACCCGCCTTGCCGACGATATCCCACAATTCCGGCGCGATGCCCCAGATGCCCAAGCCTTCCCATGCCCACTCGATGAACCCACCCGCCGCCGAGCGCGTGCCGCGGTCGTCAATCGCGGGGTAGGCGTCATAGACCGAGATATACGGATAGCCTGTCACGCTCGCCGCCATCGCGCCGATGGCTTTGTAGATTTCGCGGTCTTTGAGCGGCGTGCTGGTGTCCGAAGTCGCGCACGGCGGCGAGAGATTAACCCCGCCCGTCGTATGGTAGTTGAGGATGGCGCAAATATTCGGGTGCGAGACAACGAACGCCGCCACCGCCCGCGTTTCAGGCTCGGAGAGCGGGTACGGCCCGCCGCCCTTCTGCGTTGCGGACCAGTTGGCGGGGTAGTTGCGGTTGATGTCCAGCCCTTCGAGGGTTTTCGCCACCGCAACGGGGCCACGTACGTAATTGTGGAGCATCCCCTCGGTGTAGACGCGGTAATAGTACCCGCCCACATCGCCGGGGGTGCGCTTCAGCATCAAGCGCGGGTCGCGCTCGCTGATTTTCCATTCGCCTTTTGGGTCCGGCACGCGCATTTGCAGAATACGTCCGTCGCCATCAAGGTCTTCCGGCGTCAGGCCGTCGGCGGGTTCGATGTCGGGAAAGGGGCGGACAGACGAGCGCAGGGTATACGGCGTTGTCAAGTATTTCTCCGCGCCGTCCGGGTTGACGCGGGGCAAGATGTAGAAGGTGCGCGTGTTGAGCAGTTCGGTCACGGTGGCATCGGTGCCATGCTGTGTCAGCAGATGATGCAGAGTGTGCAGGGCGACCGCGCATCCAGTCACTTCGCCCGCGTGCATATTGCCGTCCACATAGAGGGCGGGCTTGTCGCCTGCGGCACCCGTGGCGGTGTTCGTCACCGTCGCCGCCCAAATATCGCGTCCCTCGTAGGATTGCCCGATGCTCGCTACCGCCAGCAACTGCGGATATGTCGCCGCCCATTCCTGCAGAAGTGCCGTCAGTTCGGCGTATGTGTGAAAATGGGTCTGATCGTAGGCATGAGCGGTCATCAGGTCGGTTCCTTTCGCAGCGTATCGTGTTGCGCTAACGGCATACCGTCGTTTCTACCCCTCTTTAGGGGCGGGGACGACGGCGCGGATATGGACTTCCTGCAATTGCTGCGCGGAAACCGCCGAGGGCGCACCAAAGAGCAAATCCTGATAACTCTGGTTCTTCGGGAAGGCGATCACTTCACGGATATTTTCCTCGCCGAGCAGAACCATCATTGTGCGGTCGAGACCGGGGGCGATGCCACCATGTGGGGGGGCGCCATACTCGAATGCGCGCAGGAAACCGCCGAACTTCGTCTGCAACTCGTCTTCATCGAGATTCAGGAGCCGGAAGACGCGCTCCTGCAAATCGCGGCGGGCGATACGGATGCTGCCGCTACCAAGTTCGTAGCCGTTCGCGACGAGATCGTACTGCTGTGCGCGGATGCGGGCAGGGTCGGTATCCATCAGCGGGATGTCTTCTTCGAACGGCATCACAAAGGGATGATGCACTGCATCCCAGCGGTTTTCGTCTGCGTTCCACTCCACGAAGGGCTGTTCGAGCAGCCACGCATAGGCGATGGTATCGGGGTCTGCTAGACCAAGAACCTGCCCGAAGTGATGCCGGAGGCGTGCCAGCACATCCCCCGCCCGCGCTCGCTCGTCCGCAACGAGCGCGATGAGATCGCCCGCATTCGCTTCGAATCGCGCAAAGATCGCCTCCTGTGCGTCCGGCGGGAAGAACCGGGCGATAGGAGAGCGGGCAGTGCGTTGCCCCGCGTTCTCCTCGACAATGAAATATGCCAACCCCTTCGCGCCGAACCCCTGCGCGAGGGCGATCAGCCCCTCGATCTCTTTGCGCGTCATTTTGCCCTGACCGGGCAGACAGATACCGCGCACCGCACCGCCGCCCGCAACGACATTGGCGAAGACGCCAAACTCGCTATCGCGCACGAGATCGGAAATATCACGCAACTCCATACCAAAGCGGAGATCGGGCTTGTCGTTGCCGTATCGTTCCATCGCGTCGGCGTAACTCAAGCGAGGCCACGGCTTGAACAGGAC
>JBBRMX010000082.1:0-12662 GCA_038230615.1 Thermomicrobiales bacterium
CCGCGCCGCCTCCGCCCCCGCGAGCAGTGGACGATTTTACCTATCCGCTTGCCCGCCGAGCGATGCCCGCGCCGAAACTGACCGCCCGCGCCGCGCTCGTGCAGGAGAGCGAAGGCGGTGCCACCCTCTATAGCAACGCGGCGACCCTTCCCCTTCCCCCCGCCAGCACGATCAAGATGCTCACCGCGCTGACTGCCCTACGAATCAGCGACGATCTGGACGAAAAGATGCGGGTGCAGGCAGCAGACCTTGTGGGGGGAAGTTCGGTCGGCTTGCGAGTTGGCGACACGCTCACGTTCGGGAACTTGCTCAAGGCGACGCTTATTCCCTCCGGCAACGACGCTTCCACAACGATTGCACGCGTGCAAGGAGCAAAATTACCCGACGCCGCGACGCTCGGCGCAATTCCCGCCTTCATCGTCAAAATGAACGCCGATGCGACCGAATGGGGGTTGACCGGCACGAAAGCCCTCAATGCGAGCGGGCTGGATGCTGCCGGGATGGTCACAACCGCGAACGACCTCGCACGGCTCGGTGAGCGCGTTCTCGCAAACCCGGTACTCGCGCCGATAGTGAAAACGAAAGAGGCGACAATCCCCTCCGCACTAGGGACGTACCCACTCAAAACGACCAACGAATTGCTCGGCGTGCCGGGAATCATCGGCATCAAGACCGGCACAGAGACCACGGTTGGGCAAAATCTCGTCCTCGCCTCGCAAGAAGGCACGCATCGCATCATCGTCGTGATTATCGGCAGCACCGACCGCTATGCGGACGCCCGCGCACTCCTCACGTATACACGCGCCGCGTGGGCATGGGTGGTGCTCGGCGACCCCGCAAGTGTGACCGCCATGTGCGGGTGTCTCGCTCCCGCCGGATCAGGCAAAGCACTGGCGGCGTATGATCTTGTCGCACCGGAACGCCGCACGGTCATCCTCGACCGTACACTAGTGCCGTTGTTGCGTTTTACGCTGCTCCTGAATGTGATTGCCCCCGATTCTGCCGCACCGACACCGACCGCAATACCCACTGCAACGAGTATGGCAACAAGCACGGCGATGCGTACGGCACCTGCTGGTACCGGCACGCCGCCAATACCTATCCCCCCGACGGCACGAGGTGCTATCATTTACACATTGGGTGACCGTGAGTTGGCGCGTCTCGATGTCTACGCGACGGGCGCGGCACCTATGAATGCGAACCCGGTGGCAACTGCCGCAGTGCCGACACCGATGTCTTCCGTGGCGAGCGCGACCGCCCGCCCGTGAGCACTGAATGTGACGATTGAACACGACTTGCCCCGAAAGGATGTATACACGCCGTGCCTGATACACCGCGCCGCCCTGCTGCCCGCCGCCCCGTTACACCGGGGGGAAGCCGCCCGCGCCCGCCGCGCCGCCCTGTTGCGGAGCACGATGGGGACGCGCCCGGTGGAGAACGGTTGCAGAAAGTGCTGGCTGCCAGCGGCATCGCATCGCGCCGTGCGGCGGAGGAGATCATCCGAGCGGGGCGGGTGAAGGTCAACAACAAGGTCGTCAAAGAGATGGGTGTGCGCGTGGACCCCGCCCGCGACAATATCCTCGTGGACAATCGCCAGCTCAGCAAGCCGCGATTGCGCTATGTGATCTTGCACAAACCATCGGGATACATCACGACGACCAGCGACGAGCGCGGGCGATGGATTGTGACTGATCTGGTCAATACCACCGAGCGGCTCTATCCCGTCGGGCGGCTCGACCGCGATACCGAAGGGCTGTTGCTTTTCACGAACGACGGCGAAGTCGCCAATCGCGTGATGCACCCGCGCTACAAAATGCAGAAGGAATATCATGCCCTCGTCTCGCCGATACCGGGCAACGATGCGATGCGGGCATTGTCGGAAGGTGTTGACTTGCCGGACGAGCGTGGCAAACTGCATCGCACCTCCCCCGCAACGGTCAATCTGCTGCCTTTCAAACACGGGGAGCAGTGGATTCGCATCGTCATTTACGAAGGTCGCAAGCGGCAGGTGCGCCGGATGCTCGAAGCCGTCGGGTGCGAGGTGCACCGCCTCGTGCGCGTGCGGCTCGGTCCGCTCGTGCTCACCGGCATTCCTAAAGGGCAATGGCGCGAACTGACCCCCGGCGAACGGCGCGAACTTTTCAATGCGGTCAAAGTCGGCGGCGCAGATACTCCCACGGAGGAACTTGCGTGAACACCCGCGCCGCTGCTACCGTCGCATCTGCGCCCGCTGCGGGGGGAGAGACGCCGCGTGCGCTCCCCCGTGTCATCACGATTGACGGGCCGGCGGGCGTCGGCAAACCCAGCGTGGCGGAAGAAATCGCGGAGCGTATCGGCTATCATATTTACGACACTGGTGCGCTTTATCGTGCTGCAACGCTGCTGGCGATTCGTGCGAACATCGAGACGGTGACGCCGGACAGCGAACCGCGCCTCGTCGGGCTGATCGAGGCGGCGGATATTCGCGTTGGTGTGCCGGAGAATGTGCAGAGCGAACCCGCCGTGACGATCAATGGCGAGGATGTGACCGCGCACCTGCGGACGCCCGCCGTAAACAGGCTGGTGTCGCCCGTGTCGCAACTGCGCGGTGTGCGCGATGCGCTGATGGCGGTGCAACGCACGGCAGCGGCGGCAGGCGGTGTGATTATGGTTGGGCGGGATATGGGGACGATCATCGTGCCGGATGCCGACTTGAAATTCTACTTCGATGCGGATGTGCGGGTACGGGCGGAACGGCGGGCGAAACAACTCGCGGAACGCGGGCAGCCCCGCCCGTTCGCGGAGATCGAACGCGAGGAAGCGGAACGCGACCGGATTGACAGCAGCCGCGCCATTGCTCCTTTGCGCCCCGCACCAGACGCCATTCACATCAACACCGAAGGGGCACTGGCGGATGTCCTCGCCCGCGTCACGGAGGAAATTGCGCGGTGGGGCGATGCGCCAGCAGCCGTTACGTCTCCGGAGCCGCCCCGGAAGACGGTTCGTGCTGTATCGCCTCCCGCCCCATCCCGCTCCCCTGCGCAGCGCGACGAGCGAGACCGTTTGCATCCGATTCTGCGGACACGGTGGTATCGCGGCTATATCCACACCGTACGGTATCTCGTGCAGGCATTGCTCATGCCGATTGCCCGGATACGGGTGCGTGGCGTCTTCCCCCGCGAACTGATGCACGGCCCGATGATTGTTGTGTGCAACCACCTAAACAATTTCGACCCGCTCATCGTCGGGGCGTATCTGCCGCGCAACTCGTTCTATATGGCGAAGCAAGAATTGTTTCCTATCCCGGTACTCGGTGGAGCAATCCGCACCCTTGGTACCTTCCCGATAGATCGGGGGGGAGCGGATCGCGCCGCGTTGCGCTACGCGATTCACCTTCTCGAAGATGGCGAATCGCTCGGCATGTTTCCCGAAGGGACACGTTCGAAGACGCACCAAATCGAGAAGGTTTCGCCGGGGGCAGCGTTCATCGCGGTGAAGACCGGTGCGACGATTCTTCCGGTCGCACTCACTGGCTCGGAGTTGCTGCCCTTCAAACAAAAGGGCGGGCGCGTGCAGGTGACACTCACGATAGGCGAACCGTTCCATCTCGCCCCCGGCGCAAACGGCAAACGCCCCGATCTCGCCGCCGCAACCGACGAAATCATGCGGCATATCGCGGTATTGCTGCCGCCCGCGTACCGGGGCGTCTACGGCGACGCAGGAGATTCTGCATGAACGACACACCGCAGACCGCCCGTGCGCTCGTCGCCGCAATTAGTGCTGCTCTCGATGACAGCGACAACGAAGAAGCAGCATCGCTCGCACAGCGCGGGCGGGAGTTTTTTCCCGATGCGGCGGTATTTTACCGGCTCGGCGGCATGACTGCGTTTGCGCTCGGTGCATTGCCGGAAGCGAAACGTGCGCTGGCGGATGCGCTGACAATAGATCCGCTCGATCACGCGACAATTCTCACACTCGCGCATATCGCGGAGGCAGATAACGACCGCTATACCGCTGCCGAATATCTGCTGACTTGCTGGGAACACGATCCCGTCAATGCCGCACTCCGCGCCGAATTAACGCAGCGGCTGGCAGAATTGTATGGTTCCGAGGGATATTTGCAGTACACACGCCCCGCGCTCGCCGCACTCTATGCACGCAATGCATATCCGGAACGTGCGACGCGGGAATACACCGCCGCGCTCGCAGAGCAGCCCGCACGCACGGACTTGCGGCTTGCCGTTGCGCTCGGGCTCTGGCAACTCGGTCAACTTGGCGAGGCAGAAACGAGCTGCGCGGCACTACTAGTCGATCACCCGACACTGGTACGCGCTCACTGGGCGATGGCGGATGCGCTGGCGCGACAGGGCAAAGGTGAAGAAGCCCGTGTCTACGCCACTCGTGCCGCGCAACTCGACCCGGACGGCGGGATTGCCCGCACATTGATCGCGCAGAACGCCAACGCGACAATCATTGACCCCGATGAACCGCTCCGCGCCCCCACGCCCCCCACGCAGACAGTACCGCCCACAGTGCCCGCCACGCCCGCCATGCTGCACGAAGACCTGCAAGGCATGAATAGAGACACGCATCGCGCGGACGATTATCAACCTATCGTCGTACCGGAAATCATCGTCCCGGACATCGCCGCGCCGGAAGATATTGCCGTGAGTGTCGCACCGACAATCCTTACACATGGGCATGTTCCAGTATCCGAGCCGGAACCGTTACCAACCGATGCAGCATCACCCCAAGAGGCAGATACCGATACCCGATGGGACCATCTGATTAACGGGGCGGCAAGTGACGCACTCAAATCGCAGGAAGAGGCAGATACCGATACCCAATGGAACACCGCTAAACCCGTCGTTTCCGTGCCGGAAGATGCGAACGACGGACACGGCAACAGCGATGACCGTTCTTTTGACGATACTCTCGCAGAGCCGGAGCCGGTTATCGTGAGCATCGCGGAAGACGGCGAAATGCTGGCGACGCTCCCCGGCGGCGAACCACAACTGGACGAGACCGACGCCCTCCCCCTCCCCGACATGCCAGACACACATCTCCCGGAGCAAGCCACGGAGTCAGCAGCAGAACCGGAACTACTCATCCTCGCAACAAATGCGACGCCCGCGCTACCGACGCCCGAACCCTCATCGCCTGCACAGCCTGCCTTGCCCGCAACCGACCCGGAGTGGGCGCACCGCTTGATGGACGAGCGGCTTGCGGCAAGCGACCCGTTGGGGGCTATCGGCTATGTCCGCATCGCGCTTGCGGAGGCAGGCGACGATCTCAACGGCGTTCGCGCCTTGCTTCCGACCGTGCGTGCACTCGTCGTCGGCGCACCCGACCAACCGGACGCACGGCGGCTGCTTGGCGATACCTATAGCAAACTGGGGCAGTACGCACAGGCGCAGGGGCAATATCGGCAAGCACTCGTGATGCGTGTCGCGGGCCGCAAAGCGCGGGCCGACTAATACAGGGTGATAGCGAGAATGACTGCATCACAACGCTTGTCCCGCGGGGGACAGCGACCGGAAGACGGCGGGCAAGACCTGCGCAATGCGAGGAGCGAACTGTTGGCGACGATGGAACAGACATTCATTATTGTGAAGCCGGATGCGGTGCAGCGCGGGCTAGTTGGGGAAGTGTTAGGTCGGCTGGAACGGCGTGGCCTGAAACTCGTTGCCTGCAAGATGCTCCGTGCGGAGCGTGCGCTCGTGGAAGAACATTATGCGGAACACGCGGGCAAGGGGTTTTACGAGGGGCTGGTCTCTTTCCTCAGTTCGTCGCCCGTCGTTGCAGCGATCTTCGAGGGACCGGGAGCAATTGCGATGGTTCGTACCACTATCGGCGCGACCAACCCGCTTAATGCCGCTCCCGGCACCGTGCGTGGTGATCTCGCCGTAGATTTCGGGCGCAACATTATCCATGCCTCGGACGGGGCGGAGAGTGCCACGCGAGAGATCGCCCTCTGGTTCGGTGCCGACGCCGCCCTCGCTTGGGAGCGCAGCAACGAAGCGTGGATCATCGAGTAACCGGCACGGGCAAGAGGCGCGGGGCTGCTTCCCGCGCCTCTTTTTGCTCTCCTAGACCCCTTGACCTTGTGACGTTTTTCACACTACAATCACGATAGCATCACATTGGGGAAATCATCTGCGGCGTGCGTGAATGTGGCAGATGCTGAGGCGTGTGACGATAAGGAGTGTAAGCAAATGGCAATCCGGCGATACATCGGACGACGAGCAGTACTGGGCGGGTTCGCGGCAACTGCCGCAGCGGGGATTCTGGCAGCGTGCGGCGGCACGACCAACACCGATGCGACTAAGAGCATCGCCACGGCTGCAGTCGGCGCGACAACTGTAGGCAGCACGACAACTGCGGGCAGCACGACTGCCGCCGGGAGCGCACCGGCTGCCGCATACATGGGCAAGAAACTGAATGTCGCGCTCGTGCTCAACGGCACGCTCGGCGACAAGTCGTTCTTCGATTCCGCGCAGCGCGGCGTCGAGCGAGCAAAGACCGAACTCGGCGCGACGACGAAAACCATCGAGATGGGGACCGACCCGAACAAGTGGCAGCCCGGTCTCGCGGACGCTGCCGCAGGCAATTACGATGTCATCCTCTGCGGCACTTTCGACCTCGTAAAGCCCGTCACGGAAGTGGCGACAGGCGCAAAAACGAAGAAATTCGTCTTCTTCGATCAGTCTGTCCCCAAGGTAGACAATGTCTACTCGGTCGTCTTCCGGCAGAACGAAGGATCGTACCTCGTCGGGTACATGGCGGGGTTGCTCGTGCAGAGCACCAACGCCGATGTCCAGAAAGGCACCGGCGGCGGCAAAAAACTCGCCTTCCTCGGTGGCTCGAACCAGCCCGCCATCAACGACTTCCTTGTCGGCTACAAGCAGGGCGCGAAGGATGCGGGGCTCGACCCGGCGAAGGATGTGCTCGTCTCGTACGTCGAGGGGCAGAACCCATTCAGCGACCCTGCCAAGGGCAAGGAACTGACGCTGGCAATGTACGGACAGGGCGCGGGCATTGCCTACAATGTTGCGGGCAGTTCGGGGTTGGGTCTGCTCGAAGCAGGGGCGCAGCAGAAGCGGTTCACTATCGGTGTAGACTCTGATCAATACACCCTGCTGAAGGATTCTAAGCCCGATCAGGCGGCGTTCATTGTCACTTCGATGCAGAAGCGGGTAGATAATGCACTGCTCCGCGCGATCCGCCTCGCCGGTGAAGGCACGCTCAAGTACGGCACGACCGAAGCGGTTGGGCTGAAAGAGGGCGCGGTTGAACTCGCGGACAACGAGAATTACAAAAAACTCGTGCCGCAGGATATTCGCGACAAGGTTGCAGCGAAGTCCAAAGAGATCGTTGCGGGAACAATCAAGGTGGACACCGCGATCATGTAACGACGATTACGGACACGGGGCTGGGGACTGGGTACAATGTACGCAGTCCTCAGCCTGTTTTCTTCCGTCACTCTCCATCGCGTAAGGATTGTTCCCCATGGCGGCGACTTCCCCATCGTATGTGCTCGAACTACGCGGCATCACGAAGCGCTATCCGAATGGGGTGCTGGCAAACGATCATGTAGACCTCCGCGTGCGACACGGCGAGATTCATGCACTTGTAGGTGAGAACGGTGCGGGCAAAACCACGCTGATGAAGATTCTCTACGGGTTGGAGCAACCGGACAGCGGCGAAATCCTGCTGGATGGGCAGCCGACGCGCATCACGAGCGCGGACAGCGCAATCAAGCACGGTATTGGGATGGTGCATCAGCATTTCATGCTGGTGCCGTCGCTCACGGTGGCGGAAAATGTTGTGCTAGGGCGTGAACTCGTGCGCCGTATCGGAATTCTGCGCGACGATGCTGCGATAGAGACAACCCGGCAATTGAGCGAGCAGTACGGCTTGCATGTGGACCCGAACGCACGGGTGGATGTGATCCCGGTCGGGGAACGGCAGCGCGTCGAAATCCTCAAGACACTCTATCGGGGCGCGAATATTCTCATCCTCGACGAACCCACCGCAGTCTTGACCCCGCAGGAGACACACGATCTCTTTCGCGCCGTCCGCACGCTCGTCGCGCAGGGTAAAACCGTCATCTTCATCACGCACAAATTGCGCGAGGTCAAAGAGATCAGCGATACCGTCACCGTCATCCGGCGCGGCAAGATCGTCGGCAGCGTACCGACCGCCGATGTGACACGGGAAGAGATCGCCCGCCTGATGGTGGGGCGCGAGGTGCTCAATCGGGTACGCAAAGACCCGCGACCGCACGGGCGGCTCATGCTCGATGTCCGCGATCTGAACTACGTCACCGCCGAAGGCAAGCGGGCATTGCGCGATGTTTCATTGCAAGCGTACGCGGGCGAGATTCTCGGTATCGCGGGGGTGGAAGGCAACGGGCAGACCGAATTAGTAGAGGTGCTGGCAGGACTGCTGCCGCCCGCCGCCGGAACAATCACCCTCGACGGAAAAGACGTGACCGCCGACGCGACACGGGCGCGGCGCGAAGGCGGCATCGCGCACATCCCCGAAGACCGGCTAGAAGTCGGGCTGGCACCCGACGCGAGTATCGAAGACAACCTGCTCATAGATCGCTATTACCGCCCGCCCTACTCGCACAACGGTTTTCTCGATGCGAAAGCGAGCGCGGAATCCGCCCGCGTCGCCATCGCAGACTACGATGTGCGAACACCGAACGCCAAGATACCCGCCCGTTCGCTCTCCGGCGGCAATATGCAGAAAATCGTTGTGGCGCGGGAACTCTCCGCCGCGCCGAAAGTGCTACTTGCGGCGCAACCGACGCGGGGAGTGGACATTGGCGCGACGGAACTCGTCCACCGGCAACTTGTGGCGGCGCGGGATCACGGGGCAGCGGTGTTGCTCATCTCGGCAGACCTCGGCGAGGTTCGCATCCTCTCTGACCGCCTCGCCGTGATGTACAACGGTGAAATCGTCGCGGTATTCGACGATGTGCCGTCGCTCACCGACGAAGAACTCGGCTACTATATGCTCGGTGTCAAACGGCAGACGAAAAGTGATTCATGATCGGCGATCCGTGGTTCGTGTATGCGATCTCCATCAGCGTCCCAGCACACATCTCGTAATCACCCGTGACGAACCATGCGCCACTTCTCTCCCACGGAGGCGACTGTGAACCGGCGGGCAGCATTTCTCGAAATTACGCGGGTAGTGATCGTGATCGCGGCGGCGTTGCTGCTCAGTTTCATTGTGATTCTCGTCGTGTCGGCGCAACCGGGCGAGGCATTCAATGCCTTCGTACTCGGTCCCCTCGGCAACACGAACCGCATCAGCAACTGGATCGTGCAGGCGACGACGCTCACATTTACCGGGCTGGCGGTCGCGCTCGTCTTTCAGGCGCGGCAATTCTCGCTCGGCGCGGAAGGGCAACTCTACGCCGGGGCATTGTTCGCGGGCATCGCCTCGCTCTACTTCCCCGGCAACAATGCCCTCGTCACGGGCATTGTCGCGTTTGTGATCGCAGCACTCGCAGGGTTCGCATACGGCTGGCTGCCGGGGTATCTCAAGGCGTATTTCGGCGCGAACGAGATCGTTTCCACCCTCATGCTCAATGCGATAGCGACGGCGGTATACGGGTTCGTGTTGGTGCGCTATCTCAAACCGCCCAATGCGGGCGGCAACTACTCGGATATCTTTACCGTCTACGGCGAGACGGGGCGCATTCGTGCGCTGTTCGATGGCACCCAGATTTCCACAACCGTCGTTCTCGCCATCGTCGCAACCGCGGTGACGCATGTACTGCTGTACCGCACAACCTTCGGCTACGGATTGCGGATGAGCGGGATGAATTTGCGGTTTGCGGAATACGGCGGCGTCAATGTGCGCCGGACGATCACGCAGGCGATGGCACTCTCCGGTGGGCTGGCGGGCATCGCGGGAGCGGGCGTGCTGCTCGGCACCTTCGGTCGGGTCAATACCACGCCGTCTAGCGGTTACGGGTTCGACGGTATCGTCGTCGCGCTTCTCGCGCGCAATTATCCGCTGGCAATGATCCCCGCCGCGCTCTTCTATAGTTATATCCGTGTCGGCGCGGATGTGATGGGGCGCGAGACCGACGTACCGTTCGAGATGTCGAATGTGATACAGGCAATCATCATCCTGCTCATCTCCGCCGATGCCCTGACGCGCTGGCTGACGGCGCGACGACGCGGTGGGAAGGACGCGGAGCCGTCCTTCCCCACCGCGCCACAAACGCTGACGAGTACAGATACTATCCCGACCGCAGCGGAGGCAGACTGAGATGCAGGAAGCCCTTCATGTCATCTTCTCGTTCGCATTTCTCGCCAGTGTGATCCGCATTACGACGCCGATTCTGCTGCCCGCGCTCGGCGGGTTGCTCACCGATCTCGGCGGCTCGATCAATGTCGCGCTGGAAGGCATGATGCTGCTGGCAGCATTTGCGGGGCCACTTGTCTCGAACCGCACGAACGGCGTTGTTGGTGCACTCACGGGGGTGCTCGTAGCGATGGCGGCGGCGGCGTTGCTGGCATTTGTTCATCTCAACCTCGGCGCGGACATTGTACTGGCGGGGCTTGCCGTCAATATCTTCGCGTCCGGCGGTACCGTCTTCCTGCTCTACAAGATCGTGCACGACAAAGGCTCGTCCAGCACGCTCGCCACGAAGCGATTGCCGAATCTCGAAATTCCCTTCGTGCGCGACATCCCCGGCGTGGGCGACATCCTCAATCAGAATGTTGTGACGTATCTGGGCATCCTGCTCATTTTCGCGGTGTCGTTCTATATCTACCGGACGAAATGGGGCTTGCGGCTGCGTGCCGTGGGCGAAAATGCCGAGGCGGCAGCGACGGCGGGCATCAATGTAACCGCCACACGGTATAGTGCACTCATTCTCAGTGGTGCGTTGGCAGGGCTGGGCGGTGTTTTCCTCTCGATGGGGCAGAACGTACAGTTCGTGCGGGATATGACCGCCGGCCGTGGCTTCATCGCGCTTGGTGCCGTGCTCCTCGGCGGGCGCACGCCGTACGGCACCGCCCTCGCCGCGCTCCTGTTCGGGGCAGCGGATGCGCTAGCGAACCAACTCAAACCCGTCGGGGCGTTGCAGAATTACGCGCAACTCGTCTCGATCATTCCCAATGTGATTACTGTTGTCGCGTTGGTCGTCTACGCGCAGCGACGTAGAGCGCAAATTGCCAGCCGCGCCCGCCACTACCGCGACCAGCAAACGCTCGCGGAACCGACTACCGCCGTTATTCCCATGAACGACTGACCAAACAGGCAGTAGACTTCCCCCACCGCAGCCACGACGATAGGATAGCAGCGAGTACCAACGCGCTCACCTGCCAGTTTGCACAATAAGGGAAGGGAGGCACGATGAGCGAATCGCCTGCGGAGGAACGACGGTCTACAGGGCGACTGGAAGCATTCAGCGACGGCGTGTTTGCGATTGCGATCACGCTGCTCGTACTCGAAATCAAGGTGCCGCGCATCGCCGACCTCCCGGAGGGGCATAGCCTTACTACTGCGTTGCTGCACGAATGGCCTGCATTTCTTGCCTACTTCGTCGGGTTCCTCACAATCCTCGTCATGTGGATCAATCATCACAATGTCTACCGCTATGTACGCCACACAACGCATGTATTGCTGATCCTCAACGGCATACTGCTGCTCTGGGTCTCACTCATCCCCTTCACCACCGCTTTGGTTGCAGAATACCTCGAGCGTCCGGACGAGAAAGCCGCTGCGTTCGTCTTCAACGGCACCTATCTCCTGATGGCACTGACATTCAATCTGCTCTGGCGATACATCTCCCACACCCCCGCCATCCTCAGCCACGACGCGAACAAAGAAGCAATGGCGCGGATCACACAATCGTTCCGCTTCGGTCCGCTATTTTATCTTGTCATTATCCCCATCGGGCTTGTGAGCAGTGTCGTCAGTTTCGCGCTTGTCGGCGTGCTTGCAGTCTTTTTCGCCCTTCCCAATCGTGCGATGGACGCACACAACGCCTGATGAAGCGCAGTGGTACTTCGTAGCACGAAGATATATACTGAGGCGACACGCACGCAGCACCCCGACGGAGGAGAACCCCCATGTTGCAACACGAGGAGAAAAAACCCAAACGGGTGGTTTCCCCCACTTCCATGGCGTCCGCATCGTTGCTGCGACAGGCAGGGTATCCGGCACCCGAACAATCGTCCGATGACGGGGCAGCGCATGCCCCGCATGTGGGTTTCGATTTCGGGCGCATAAGCATTTTCCCTCCCGCCCCGCAGATCGGTCCCGAAGGTGGCGAGGTTTCCCCCGCATTAGCTGCGCGGATTCGCGCACAACACGGCGGTGGCGGGCCGCTCGACGCATCGGTGCAGCGCGACATGGAAGACACCTTCGGAGGACATGATTTCGCAGATGTGCGCGTCCATGCGAACGAGGAATCCGGCGTGCTTGCCCACCGTATGGGCGCAAACGCTTTCACATTGGAATCGGACATCTTCCTCAGTGATGAGGCGACCGACGCGGGCGGACACAACGACCGCGCATTGATGGCGCACGAACTGACGCATGTAGTCCAGCAACGCGGCGCGGCGCAGGGCGGGTCATTGCGCGTCAGCGCGGTAGGAGACCCGGAGGAACGAGAAGCCGCAGCAATCGGCGCGGACGCACGGACGGGA